>WRCZ01000117.1 GCA_009783685.1 Actinomycetes bacterium | reverse complement strand
GCTTGCCTGGGGTCCGGTGCAGGGCGGCTGGTCGCTGCTCGCCGGCAGTGCGCACAAATGGGGCGGACCGCCAGGAGTTGGACTTCTCGTCGTACGCAAGGGCACCCGGTTCGCCCCGCAGGAGCCGGCGGACGAACGGGAGTCGGGACGGGCCCCTGGCTTCGAGAACCTGCCGGCCATCGTCGCGGCGGCCGCGTCGCTGCGCGCGGTCCGGGCCGAGGCGGCCGCCGATGCGGCCCGGTTGTCGGCCCTGGTGGACGTGATCAGGATGCGGGTGCCGCAACTCGTGCCGGACGTCGAGGTGGTGGGGAGCGAGCGGGAGCGGCTGCCGCACCTCGTCACCTTCTCCTGCCTCTACGTGGACGGCGAGGCGCTGCTGTCCGGTCTGGACCGGGCCGGGTTCTCGGTGTCGTCCGGTTCGTCCTGCACCTCCAGCACGCTCGCACCGAGCCACGTGCTCAAGGCGATGGGCGTGCTCTCGGAGGGCAACGTCCGGGTGTCGCTGCCGCCGGGGACGCTCGCCGAGGACGTCGAGCACTTTCTCGCGGTGCTGCCCCAGGTGGTGGCGGACGTGCGGGCGCACTCCGGCGCGGACGCCGTGCCGACCGCCAACGGGCGTGCGGGCGCGGGAAGTTCGCCGGCCCCGGGCGCGGCGGGCACGTCGAACACACCGGCCGTGTCGGATACATCGGATACATCCGGCACAACGGACCTTTCGGGTGCGGCGGATGTCCCGGAGGCCGACGCGAGCACGACCGAGCCCGGCGCCGGCCTGGTGGTGGACTCGCTCGGCAAGCGGTGCCCGATCCCGGTGATCGACCTGGCCCGGGTGATCGGCGAGGTCCCGGTGGGCGGGCTGGTCACCGTGCTCTCCGACGACGCGGCGGCCCGCCTGGACATCCCGGCGTGGTGCGCGATGCGCGACCAGGAGTACGTCGGGGAGCGCCCGGCCGAGCGCGGCGCCGCCTACGTGGTGCGGCGCCGCGTCTGAGCGGGCGGAGAAGGACCGGCCGGGAGGGAGCCCCTCCCGGCCCGGTGCACCCGTCAGTGCGCGAGGTGCCGCTGCACGTCGGCCGCGGCGGTGTCGCCGTACGCCTTGGTGAACCGCTCCATGAAGTGGCCGCGGCGCAGCTCGTACTCCTGGGTGCCGAGGGTCTCGATGACCAGGGTGGCCAGCATGTTGCCGACCTGCGCGGCGCGCTCCAGGTCGACGCCCCAGCTCAGGCCGGACAGGAAGCCGGCCCGGAACGCGTCGCCGACGCCCGTCGGGTCGACCTTGGCGTCCTCCTCGGGGCAGTGCACCTCGATGTCCGGCTCGCCCTTGCGCTCGATCCGCACGCCGTGCGCGCCGAGCGTGGTGACCCGGGTGCCGACGCGGTCCAGGATCTCCGCACCGGTCCAGCCGGTCTTGGTCTCGATCAGGCCCTTCTCGTACTCGTTGTTGAACAGGTACGCGGCGCCGTCGAGCAGCACCCGGATGTCGTCGCCGTCCATGCGGGCGATCTGCTGGGAGAAGTCGGCGGCGAAGGGGATGCCGCGCGTCCGGCACTCCTCGGTGTGGCGGATCATCGCCTCCGGGTCGTCCGCGCCGATCGACACCAGGTCCAGGCCGCCGACCCGGTCGGCGACGGCCTGCAGCTCGATCAGCCGGGCCTCGCTCATCGCGCCGGTGTAGAAGGAGCCGATCTGGTTGTGGTCCTGGTCGGTGGTGCAGATGAAGCGCGCGGTGTGCTGCACCTCGGAGATGCGGACCGAGGCGGTGTCCACGCCGTGCCGGTCCAGCCAGGCGCGGTACTCCCCGAAGTCGTTGCCGGCCGCGCCGACGAGGATCGGCCGGGCACCCAGCTGGCCCATGCCGAAGCAGATGTTGGCGCCCACTCCGCCGCGCCGCACGTCGAGCGCGTCGACCAGGAAGGACAGCGACACCGTGTGCAGCTGGTCGGCCACCAGCTGGTCGGCGAACCGGCCGGGGAAGGTCATCAGATGGTCGGTGGCGATGGATCCGGTGACGGCGATACGCACGGCGGCGGGCTCCTGGAAGAGGGTTGGTGGTACGGACGGGACACGCTGAAACTACCCGATAGTAGGGCTTTCTCCATGCGTTCCGCGTGCCTAGGGTCGGGCGTATGGGCGACAACAAACTGCCACTCGTTCTCCCCTCCGCACCAGTCGGCGAATCCGAATCACTGCAGGAGCTGATCGGGGACTGCCGGCGGATGGCGGAGCACTGGAAGGCCCCGGTCGCGAAGAAGCCCGACACGGTGCCCCCCGCCAGTCTGCACGGCATCACCGTGCCGGCCGCATCCGCCCACGTGGTGAGCGGTATGCCGGACTACGGCGACTGACCGCCGGACGGCGCACCGGACGGGGAGCGGAACCGGAAGGCGGGCGGCCGCGTCACATCGGCACCTGACGGTAGACGGAGCCGAAGGAGCACGCGGTGAGCACCGAGCGCCACGACCACAGCAGCGACGAGCCGAGCCACACGCCCGGTCCCGACACCGGAGCGTCCGCTTCCGCCGACGGCGGCGACACGGCGCACGAGCACCCGCAGGACCGGCCGGGGCGCCGGCCGCGCCTGACGGTCGTGGCGGTGGCGGCCGCCGTGCTGGTGGCCGGGGGCGGCGGCGCCTACTGGGCGACCGCGTCCGGCGGCGACAGCACGGACGGCGCCGGACGGTCCTCGCAGGGCGCGCCCCAGCCGCTGCACTTCGACGACCCCGGTGTCGCCGCGTCCGGCAACGCGGCCTCCCCCGTGGCCGGCGGCGGGCACTACCGGCTGACCGGCACGCTGCCGAGCGGGCCCGCGTCCGCGCCGGTGTACCGGACGCAGGACGCCGTCACCGAGAGCGCCGTCCAGCACCTGGCCACCCTGCTCGGGGTGAGCGGCACGGTGGCGACCGTCGGCGAGTCGTGGCGGGTGGGCGGCAGCACGGACGGCGGCGGCCCGTCCCTGCTCGTGGCCAAGGACGCGCCCGGCACCTGGACGTACTCCCGGCTCGGGCCGCCGACGATGGCGCCCCCGCCGGACCACGTCATGCACCCCCTCCGCTCCGGCGGCTCCAGCGGTTCCGGCAGCACCGGTGCCGCGGGACCGGACGGCACCAGCAGCACCTCGAACGCCTCCGGGTCCTCCAGCAGCTCCTCGACCGCCACGACCGACGCCACGCCGCCGGTCGGCGCCCAGCAGGCGCTGCAGAAGGCCCAGCCGCTGCTCGCCGGCCTCGGCCTGTCGGGGGCGCACACCGACGCCTCGCAGACGATCGGCGCGCTGCGCCTCGTCGAGGCCGATCCGGTGGTCGGCGGGCTGCCCACCCACGGCTGGGCCACCACGGTCCAGGTCGGCGCGGACGGCCGGATCACCACCGCCAACGGCCGGCTCGCCACGCTCGCCAGGAGCGCGACCTACCCCGTGGTGACGGCGGCGAAGGCGCTCGCCGAGCTCAACGCGCAGCCCGTCGCCGAGCCGGCGGGAGCGGCCGCGTGCCGGCTGCCGGTGCCGACGATGACGCCCCTCGCGCCGGGCACCGGCGGGGACGACCTGCGGCGCAGCACGCCGTGCCTGCCGCCCCAGCAGCACCCGATGGAGGTGCGCGGCGCGACCTTCGGCCTCGCGACGCAGGACGTGGACGGTGCCCAGACCCTCGTGCCGTCGTGGCTGTTCGCCACCGCGCAGGCCGGCGTGAAGACCACCTCGGTGGTGGCGCAGCCGGCGGTGGACCCGAAGTACGTGGTCTACGGCAGCGGCCCGACCTCCGCCCCGGCGACCCCGGTCACCCCCGTCACCCCCGTCACGCCGGTCAACCCCGGCGGCACCATGCAGAGCGGTCCCGCCCAGCCGGCCGACCCGCGCGCCCCGCACGCCGTGAAGTTCACCGCCTACCAGGCGAAGGGCACCACGCTCACGGTCACCTTCTGGGGCGGGCTGTGCGGCACCTACCAGGCGACGGCGGACGAGACCGCCACCCAGGTGGCGGTGAAGGTGACGGAGACCCCGGCCAAGCCCGGCAAGGTCTGCCCGATGATCGAGAAGACCCTCACCGCCCAGGTGACGCTCAAGCAGCCGCTCGGCGACCGGAAGGTCGTGGACGCCACAGACGGGCAGCCGGTCAGGGGACAGTGACCGCGCTGCCAACAGAAAGCGGCGGCACCTGGTGGGGGTGCCGCCGCTTTCGTGTTTATTCGCCTTTATTTGCCTTTATTTGCCGCCGTCTCGCCTCCGGGCCCGACCCGCACCGATCAGCTCGGCCTGGGTTCAGCCGTGTAGCCGTCGAGCCAAAGGGCCCGCCGGTGTCTAGAGGGAGAACGCGCGCAGGCCCCCGAGGTACGAGGGGGGCGAGCACGATCGACCGGCAGACACCGGGTCTAAGGGCCCGGAGGCGAGACGGCGGCTAAAAGAAGCCCGCTTAGTGGAAGGAGTCGCCGCAGGCGCAGGAACCCGTGGCGTTCGGGTTGTCGATCGTGAAGCCCTGCTTCTCGATGGTGTCGACGAAGTCGATGGAGGCGCCGCCCAGGTAGGGGGCGCTCATCCGGTCGGTGACGACCTTGACGCCGCCGAAGTCCTTGACGACATCGCCGTCGAGCGAACGCTCGTCGAAGAAGAGCTGGTACCGCAGGCCCGAGCAGCCGCCGGGCTGGACGGCGACGCGCAGCGCGAGGTCGTCGCGGCCTTCCTGCTCCAGCAGGCTCTTCACCTTGCCGGCGGCGGCGTCGGACAGGAGGATGCCCTCGCTCGCGGTGGTCTCGTCCTGAACCGTCATGTGCTTCACTCCCGGGTTGTACGGACTGCTGGCTACCGATGGCTAACCGGTACCCGCTCGGATTCATTCCGCGCCGTGCGTCTGCCGTGCGGCCGGCCGGCCGCGTCCAGCGGGTCCGCGGTGACCTGTCCTCTCCATGCTCGCACACGGTCGCAAGGTGCGGCCGTGCGCGCACACGGGCCGTCCCCCGCGAATGCGTCACATCGACGAGGCGCCCATCGTCAATCTGACACGAACGGGCTATCATAGATAGCGTCAAGTAGACGAAAAGGTCTGCGTCGCAAAGAAAGGGCTACGGGCCCGTGACCACCACCCATACGCTGAACGACCCGCTGGACGTCCAGCCCACGCCGCTGGCCCTGCTGCTGCTCGGCCGCGAGTCCGACCCGCGCAGCGAACGCGGCGTCGAGTGCCCGGGGGACCTGCCGGCGCCCTCCGACCCCGACCTGGTCGAGCGCGCCCGCGCCGCGAAGGCCCGGCTGGGTGACCGGGTGTTCATCCTGGGCCACCACTACCAGCGCGACGAGGTCATCGAGTTCGCCGACGTCACCGGCGACTCCTTCAAGCTGGCGCGGGACGCGGCCGCACGGCCGGACGCGGAGTACATCGTCTTCTGCGGTGTCCACTTCATGGCCGAGTCCGCCGACATCCTCACCTCGGAGCAGCAGCAGGTGATCCTGCCGGACCTGGCCGCCGGCTGCTCGATGGCGGACATGGCCACCGCCGAGCAGGTCGCCGAGTGCTGGGACGTGCTGACCGAGGCGGGCGTCGCCGACACGGTGGTCCCGGTCTCGTACATGAACTCCTCGGCGGACATCAAGGCGTTCACCGGCCGGCACGGCGGCACCATCTGCACCTCCTCCAACGCCCAACGGGCCCTGGAGTGGGCGTTCTCGCAGGGCGAGAAGGTGCTCTTCCTGCCCGACCAGCACCTGGGCCGCAACACCGCGGTGCTGGAGATGGGCCTCACGCTGGACGACTGCGTGGTCTACAACCCGCACAAGCCCGGCGGCGGGCTGACCGCCGACGAGCTGCGCGCGGCGAAGATGATCCTGTGGCGCGGCCACTGCTCGGTGCACGGCCGCTTCTCGCTGGACTCCGTGGAGGACGTCCGCGCCCGCATCCCCGGCGTCAACGTGCTGGTGCACCCCGAGTGCCGGCACGAGGTGGTGCGCGCCGCCGACCACGTCGGCTCGACCGAGCACATCATCCGGATGCTCCAGGACGCGCCGGCCGGCTCCACATGGGCGATCGGCACCGAGCTGAACCTGGTGCGCCGGCTCGCCAAGGCCCACCCGGACAAGCAGATCGTCTTCCTCGACAAGACCGTCTGCTTCTGCTCGACGATGAACCGGATCGACCTGCCGCACCTGGTGTGGGCGCTGGAGTCGCTGGCCGACGGCAAGCCGGTCAACCGCATCCAAGTGGACGCGGAGACCGAGCACTTCGCCAAGCTGGCGCTGGAGCAGATGCTGGCCCTGCCGTAGGGCGGCGGGCAATGATGGATCGGTGATCCTTCGACCCGTCCGCGACGACGAGGAGGACGCCGAGGTCGTGCGGATGATCTCATCCGCCGCTCTCGGCCCCTCCCGGACGCTCCCGGGCGACGCGTCCGGCGAGGACGCGGACCTGTCCCCGGGTGCGGCCGGTGGCGACGGAGACACCGGGCACGCCGCCCGGGACCGCAGCCACCACCGGCACCTGGCCAGGACCGACCCCGGCGGGTGCTGGATCGCCCAGGACGAGGAGGCCGGGCCGCTCGGCGCGGTGCTGTCGACCCGCCGCGAGGGCACCTGGGGCCTGTCGCTGCTGGCCGTGCTGCCCGGTGCGCAGGGCAAGGGCGTCGGCAAGGCCCTGATGGCACGGGCCCTGGTGCACGGCAAGGCGTGCCTGCGCGGTGTCATCGTCGGGCCGCCGAACCCGGTGGCCGCCCGCACCTACCGCAGGGCCGGCTTCACCCTGCATCCGGCGATGGTGCTCAGCGGGAGCGTCGACCCTTCGGGGCTCGCGCCGCTGGACGGCGCCGTGCACCCGGGGACGCCGCGCAGCCGGGACATGATGGACTCCGTCGACCGCCGTACCCGCGGCGGCGCGCACGGCCCCGACCACGACGAACTCCTGCGCCACCACCGCCTGCTGGTGGTCGACGACCTGGCGGGCAGCGGCTACTGCTACGCGCACGACGACGGCGTGGAACTGCTCGCGGCGACCTCCCGCCGGCTGGCCACCCGGCTGCTCACCGCGGCGCTGCTGACGATGCCGCAGGGCCGCCCGGTGCGCGTGGCGGGCCTGACCGCGGAGCAGGAGTGGGCCGTGGACGTGGGAATCGCCGCGGGCCTCGCCGTCGCGGGCGGCGGCTACGTGTGCCTGCGCGGAATGCGTCCCCCCGCGCCCTACGTGCCGTCGCCCTGGTTCCTGTAACCGCCCCCGTCACCGCGGATGCGGCCGCACCAAGCCCGACTCATAGGCAGCCACCACCAGTTGGGCCCGGTCGCGGGCGGCGAGCTTGGCCATCGTGTGGTTGATGTGGGTCTTGACGGTGAGCGGGCTGACGCCGAGCCGCTCGGCGATCGCGTCGTTGGACAGGCCGCCCGCGATCTCGACCAGCACCTCGCGCTCCCGCACGGTCAGCGCGGCCAGTCCCGGAACGTCGCGCGGCTCTCCGCCGTCGCCCTGCTGCTGGGCGACGAACCGGGCGATCAGGCTCTTCGTCGCGGACGGGGAGAGCAGCGCCTCGCCGCGGGCCACCGTCCTTATGGCGCCCAGCAGTTCGTCGGGCTCGGCGCCCTTGCCGAGGAAGCCGGCCGCGCCCGCGGTGATGGCCCGCACCACGTACTCGTCGGCCTCGAAGGTGGTCAGCACCAGCACCGCGGTGCTCGCGAGCGCCGGATCGCCGGTGATCTCGCGGCTGGCGGCGATCCCGTCGGTACCGGGCATCCTGATGTCCATCAGCACCACGTCCGGCCGGTGCGTCCTGGTCAGCGCCACCGCCTCCGCGCCGTCCGCCGCCTCGCCGACGACGGCCAGGTCCGGCTCCGACTCCACCAGCATCCGCAGCGCGCCCCGCATCAGCGCCTGGTCGTCGGCGATCAGCACCCGCAGCGGCGCGGCCCGTTCGGCACGGGCCCGTTCAGCACCGGCCTCTCCGACGCCGGTTGCGGCGGTCCCCGCGTCGGCCGGGCCGGGCGGGCCGGGCGGGGTCCCCGCCCCGGGCCCGGTCATCCGGCGGCTCCGCCGTCCGCGGCGGGCGGGTGGAGGCGCGAGCGCGGGGGCAGGGACAGCGGCAGCCGGACCCAGACCCGGAAACCGCCGCCGGGGCGGGCGCCGGCGCGGCACACCCCGCCGAGCGCGCTGGCCCGCTCGTGCATGCCGAGCAGACCGTGCCCGCCGGACAGCGCCGCCTCCGTGCCGGGCGCCGGGCAGGGCACCCCCGGCGGCACCGCGGGCTCGCCGCCGGACGCGGCCGGACGCGGCCGGCCGGGCGGCGGCAGCAACGAGGCGGCGGTGCCCGGCGCCCCGTCGTCGTCGACGACCAGTTCCAGCGTGTCCCGCTCCCTGCTGATCCGGACGACGGCCCCCGCGTCCGGGCCCGCGTGCTTCTGCACGTTGGTCAGCGATTCCTGGATGATCCGGTACGCGGTCAGGTCGACGCTCGCCGGCAACGCGGCGGCCGCTCCCCCGCCGCCCTCCGCGCCGGGGCCGCCGTCCTCCGCGCCGGGGCCGTCCTCCTCCCCCGCGGAACCGCCGACCGCCTTCCCGGGCCGGCCGGCGCACAGCCGGGTCCCCGCGTCCGGCTCGGGCCCGGCCGCCGCGCACTCCACCTCGACCCGCAGCCCGGCCCGGCGGAAACCGTCGAGCAGCTGGTCCAGCACGGCCAGCCCGGGCGCCGGCTCCATCGGCGCCTCCGGCTCGCCGGACTGCCGCAGCAGCCCGACCGTGGCGCGCAGCTCGTCCAGGGCCGAACGGCTGGCCTCCCGCACGTGGGCCAGTGCCTGCTTGGCCTGGTCGGGGCGGTTGTCCATGACGTGCGCGGCGACACCGGCCTGCACGTTGACCAGGGCGATGTGGTGGGCGACGACGTCGTGCAGCTCGCGGGCGATCCGCATGCGCTCCTCGGCGACCCGGCGCCTGGCCTCCTCCTCGCGGGACCGCTCGGCACGCACCGCGCGCTCCTCGATGGCGGCCACGTACTCGCGGCGGCTGCGGGCCGCGTCGCCGGCGGCGGTGGCCATCCCGGTCCAGGCGAGCACCGCGAAGTTGGCCTGGCAGTACCAGGGGCCGGGGCCGAAGCACATGCCGAGCCCGGTGAGGACGGTGCCGGCGGCCAGGCCGGTGATCCAGGTGGTGACGCGGTCGGTGCGGGCGGCCACGGTGCACAGGGCGACGGCCACCGCGAGCACCACCGGCACCCGCCCGTCGACCGGGCTCACCACGATGAACAGCGCCGCCAGGGCGCAGGTGAACAGCAGCACCGCCCACGGCCAGCGGCGCCGCGCGACCAGCGCGACGCAGGCCAGCCCGGCCAGCACGCTCTCCAGCGGCCCCAGCCGGTAGAGGCCCGCGCCGCCGACGAGCGTGCCGAGCAGCAGCACGGCGAACGCCGCGGCGGCCAGGCCGGCGTCGGCGGTGTTCTGGTGGGCGCGCAGCCACTGGTACGGGCCGGCCAGCGCCTTCCGGGCGGGGTGCTGCACAGTAGGCAACCGTAAAGGACGCCTCGTGCCCGGCAGCACCCCCGGTGCCGTACCCGGCTCCCGGCGCCGGGTCGGTCCGGCGCCGGGTCGGCCGGTCCGCCGGCCGGGGGTCAGCCCGGGATCAGTCCCTCGTCGTGGAGCATCTTGCGCACCTCGTCGAGGGTGGCCTCCGCGGCGGGCAGGATCAGCCCGGACGGTTCCAGGGCGGCGTCCGGCAGGGGCGTGCCGAGCCGCCGCACCCCGTCGAGCAGGGCCCCCAGCGTGCGCCGGAAGCCCTCCTCGTCACCCGACTCCACCGCGGCCAGCAGTTCGTCGTCCAGCGTGTTCAGCTCGGCCAGGTGGGCGTCGTCCAGCTCCACCTGGCCCTCCCCCATGATCCGCACGATCATGACGGCCTCCTCCGTAAAGCCCGTAGTCGGCAGGACGTGTCAGGACGTGAGCAGCGAGCGCGGTGGCTACTGCTTGTCGAGCCTGGGGGTGTCCTGCGGCTGGGCCTGGGTGTTCTGGCCACCCTGGCCGCCCTCGATCGCCTGCGGGGCGCTCCCGCCGGCCAGCTCGGCCTTCATCCGCTGGAGCTCCAGCTCGACGTCGCTGCCGCCGGAGAGCCGGTCCAGCTCCGCCTGGATGTCGTCCTTGGCCAGACCGCTCGGGTCGTCGAGCGCGCCGGAGGCCACCAGCTCGTCCAGGGCACCGGCCCTGGCCCGCAGCTGCTCGGTCTTGTCCTCGGCACGCTGGATCGCCATGCCGACGTCGCCCATCTCCTCGGAGATGCCGGAGAAGGCCTCGCCGATCTGGGTCTGCGCCTGGGCCGCCGTGTACGTGGCCTTGATGGTCTCCTTCTTCGTGCGGAAGGCGTCCACCTTGGCCTGCAGGCGCTGGGAGGCGAGCGTCAGCTTCTCCTCCTCGCCCTGCAACTGCGTGTGCTGCGTCTCCAGGTCGGTGACCTGCTGCTGCAGCGCGGCCCGCCGGGACAGCGCCTCGCGCGCCAGGTCCTCACGCCCGAGCGCGAGGGCCTTGCGTCCCTGGTCCTCGTAGGTCGCGGACTTCTTCTGGAGCTCGGTCAGCTGCAACTCGAGCCGCTTGCGGGAAGTGGCCACGTCGGCCACGCCCCTGCGTACCTTCTGCAGCAACTCCAGCTGCTTCTGGTACGAGTAGTCGAGCGTCTCGCGCGGGTCCTCAGCCCTGTCCAGGGCCTTGTTGGCCTTCGCGCGGAAGATCAGTCCCATCCGCTTCATGACACCGCTCATGGGCCTCGCGCGCCCCCTTCTCGGCAACTGCTCCAGCACCTCTACAGACCCCAGCCTACGGGCCATGGTTCCATTACCGCACTGTTCGGGTCCGGATGCGCTCATCCCCAAGGACGATCACGGTTCGGTGACCTCAGGCCCAGGGAGTAGGTGAGGGGCTGGGGTGACGGCCCTGGCTCACGTAACCTGGGAGGCGTGTTCCGACGTCGTTCCCAAGATGAGCAGGTCTCGACCACCGCGGTGCTCGACGATCAGTCCCGCGACCCGCAGGCTCCCAAGGGTCGCCCCACTCCCAAGCGCAGCGAGGCCCAGAGCCAGCGGCGCAGGACCGTGACCGCGCCGACCGACCGCAAGGCCGCCGCCCGCCAGGCGCGTGAGTCCCGCCGCGCCGACATGGCCAAGCAGCGCGAGGCGCTGGCCGGCGGCGACGACCGGTACCTGCCGGCCCGCGACAAGGGACCGGTGCGCAAGTTCGCCCGCGACTTCGTGGACTCGCGGATGCGCGTGGCGGAGTTCTTCCTGCCCATCGCGGTGGTCATCCTGGTGCTCAGCATCGTCCGCGTCGGCTCGCTGCAGACCATCTCGCTGCTGCTGTGGCTGATCGTGATCGTGGCGATCGTCGTCGACTCCTTCGTCACCGGCTTCTCGCTGCGCAGCCAGCTGCGCAAGCGGTTCCCCGACAAGAGCACGAAGGGCGCGGTGGCCTACGGCCTGATGCGCACCCTCCAGATGCGCCGGCTGCGGCTGCCGAAGCCGCAGGTCTCGCGCGGCACCAAGCTCTGAGCACCGGGAGCACCGGCATCGCCGGCCCTGGATCCGCCGGGTTCACCGGCGGCGCGCAGGGCTGGCTCGCCGGTCTGGGCGGGCTGCGGAACACCGTCCGCCAGGAACTGGTCGCCCGCCAGCTCGACGAGCACCTCGCCGCTCTGCGCCCGGCTGCCCTGCACCCGGCCGCGCAGGCCCCGGGCGCACAGGCCCCGGGCGCGGGGAACGCCACCGCATCGACGGGTTCCGCGGCCGGCGGCCTGCGGATCCTGGATGTCGGCCCCGGCCAGGGGACGCAGGCGCTGCGGCTGGCCCGGGCGGGTCACCGGGTGACCGGTCTCGAGTCCGATCCGGCGATGCTCGCCGCCCTGCGGGCCGCGGTCGCCGCCGAGCCCGCGCAGGTGCGGGAGCGGTTCGCCGCGGTGGACGGCGACGGCCGTCAGGCCGGCACGATCTTCGGCCCCGCCTCCTTCGACGTGGTGCTGTGCCACGGCGTGCTGATGTACGTCCCCGAACCGGAGCCGCTGCTGGCGGCGCTGGCCGGGGTGCTGGCGCCGGGCGGCCTGCTCTCGCTGCTGGTCCGCAACGGCGACGCGCTGGCCATGCGGCCCGGGCTGCTGGGTGACTGGGAGCAGGCGGTCGCCGCGTTCGGCTCCGACGCGTACACCAACCGGCTGGGCCTGGCCACGCGCGCCGACCGGCGCGAACCGCTGGCCGCGGCGCTCGCCGGCCTCGGGGTGCCGGTGCGCGCCTGGTACGGGGTGCGGGTGTTCACGGACACCGCGGCGGACGACGCCAGGGCCCCGCAGGACCCGGACGCCCTCCGGCTGCTGCTGGACGCCGAGGAACGCGCCGGCCGCACCGACCCCTACCGCGAGGTGGCGGCACTGCTGCACCTGTGCGGGGTACGCGCGTAAGCGGCCTTCCCCCGGACCGGGCCGGACCCTCACCGGGCCGGGCGAGGCCGCACGCAGAGCCTTTCCCCCGGGCCGGGCGACGCCGCACACAGGGCCCTCCCCCGGGCCGGGCGAGGCCGCACGCAGGACTCTCCCGCCGGACCCGTGAGGCCGCG
>WRCZ01000116.1 GCA_009783685.1 Actinomycetes bacterium | reverse complement strand
GCCGCCGGGGAGCTGACCGTCCGGATCTGCCGTGACGCCGACGCGTTCGGCGGGCTCGCACAGGCGTGGGGGCGGCTGTACCGGCGGTGCGGGTCGGCCACCGCGTTCCAGAGCCACGCCTGGCTGTGGTCGTGGTGGCTGTCGTACGGCGGCCGCCGCGGCCTGCGGGTGGTGCTGGTGCGGCGCGGCAGCGAACTCGTCGCCGCGGCGCCGCTGATGCGCGTGCACCGCCCCCTGCCGGTGCTGGTGCCGCTGGGCGGCGCGATCACCGACTACACCGACGTGCTGCTCGCCGACGACGAGCCGGACGCGGTGGCGGCGCTGGCCCGCGGCATCCGGCGGGCGGCCCGCGGGGCCGTGGTGGACCTGCGCGAGGTCCGGGCCGGTGCGGCCGCCGAGCGGCTGTTCGCCTGCTGGTCCGGGCCCCGGCGGCGGATGCCGGACTCGGTGTGCCTGGAACTCCCGGGGCTGCCGATGGACGAGCTGATCGCGCGGGTCGGCAGTTCGCGCGGCCAGCGGATCCGCTCCTGCCTGCGCAAGCTCGACGCGGCGGGGATCGAGGAGCGCGACGTGCCGCCGCAGGACGTGCCGGCGGCCGTCGGCACGATGGTGCGGCTGCACCTGGTGCAGTGGCGCGGCCGCAACGTGACGCCCGAGCACGCCCGCCCGCGGTTCGCCGCGCATCTGGCCAGGGCCGCCGCGCTGATGGTGGCCGCCGGGGACGCGACCGTCACCGAGTTCCGGATCGGCGGCCAGATCATGGCCGCCAACCTGACCGTGCTGTCACCGCAGTTGGCCGGCGGCTACCTGTTCGGCGCGCACCCGGCGCTGCGGGACGAGAAGGTCGACGTCACCACGCTGCTGATGCGGCACGGCGTCCGCCAGGCCGCGGGCGGCGGCCGGGAGACGCTGAGCCTGCTGCGCGGCGCGGAACCGCACAAGTCCCACTGGCGGCCCGAACCCCGCGCCAACCAGCGGCTGTTGCTGTCCGGCCGCGGCTCCGTCCTCGCGCTGCTGGCCCGCTACGGGTCGGCCAGGGTGTGGGCGGCCGCGGCCGATTCGTCCCGGCTGCGCCGGCTGCTCAGGAAGCCTGCGCGGCCTTCGGGCGGAGCCTGACGCACACCTCGCCGCCGGCGTACTGCTGCTGCATCTGCGGGCTCAACTCCATGGGCGTGCAGGTCTCCACGGTGCCGTGCCCGCTGCCGTCGTCCTGCGACGGCAGCGCGGCCGTGGGTGCGGCGGATCCGGTGGGCGCCGCAGCCGGCGTGGTGGCCGTGGGCGCCGGCGAGGCGGCCTGGCCCGTCGAGGCCGCCGGCGGCTCGGTCTTCCTGCCGTACATCAGCGCCCGGTACACCGCCGACGCCTTCGGGTTCTCCTCGCACTGCCACACGCCGTGCGGGCAGTAGTCGGTGATCGTCTGGTACAGCGGGTGGTGGGAGCCGATCCAGGACAGCATCCGGGCCATGTAGTCCGGGTTGTCGCCGTTCCTGAACAGGCCCCACTCCGGGTACGAGACGGCCTTCTTGTGCGCGGCGGCGAAGTCGACCTGCGCCTGCAGCCCGTACGGCTCGGTGACCTGGTCGTGGAAGCTCTCGCCGCCCGGCTGGTCGTAGGAGTCCATGCCGATGATGTCGACGGTGGAGTCGCCGGGGTAGCACTCGGTCCACGCGACGGCGTCCCGGCCGCGGTTGGGCGCGAAGTCGAAGCGGAAGTGCTGGCCGGGCACCGCGCGCATCGCGGCGACGATCCGGTTCCAGTACGCCTTCCAGCCCTCCGGGTCCGGACCGCAGCGGTGGCTGTACGTGCTGCCGTTCATCTCCCAGCCGAGCACGATCACCGTGTCGGGGACGCCGAGTTGCACCAGGCGCCGGGCGAGGCGGGTGAAGTGCGCGTCGTCCTCGCCCCGAGCGCCGGCCTGGATGAGGTCGCGGACCTCGCTGTCCGACAGGTGGTCCTCGTTGCGCTCCTGCATGGGGACGTTGAGCACGAACATCCGGCCGGGCTCGGCGCGCTGCCACCGCGCCCACGGCTCCAGCAGGTCCCCGGCGCCCTCGATGGAGTCCCAGCTGTCGCCGGGCAGGTAGGTGTGGGCGACCCGCACGGTGGTGCCGCCCAGCCACCTCTGCAGCGCCGACAGGTTCTGCACGCCGTCCTCGCCGGAGTCGGTGAACGCCCCCATCGGGGCGAGCGTGCCGCCCTCGCCACCGGCCCCGCCGGCCGCCAGGGCCCCCAGCAGCGCGCTCGCCGACCGGCGGGACGACGTTCCCGCCGCGTCCTGCGGCGCGCCCTCGGGCCGCCCGCTCGTACCGCTCGTACCGCCGGGGCCGCCGGCGGACGCCGCGCCCGCGGCACCGGCCGCGGTGCGGTCGCCCGCCGGGGCCGGCAGCGGATGCGGCCTGGCCGGCGACTCGCCGCCGAGCGCCGACGCGGCCAGCCCCGCAAGCAGCAGGGCGGCCGTGGCCGCCCCGACTCCCGTTCTCGCCACCCAATGACGTCGGACGGCCATGGTCACTCCCTCGTCGTCGGCGGACGGCGCCCCGAGTCGCACCGCCTACTGACGATCAGTCATAACGTATGAAGAACAAGAACGCGCTGCCGATTGGGCCGAACGTGCAACCGCCGCATTCCCGCACGGAGAACCGGTACCCGCACTTTGCCGCCGATCCCCTGGAAAAGCCCGTCCGCCACCCGGCCAATACCGCCGCGAAGGAATTCCCGACATCACTCGGGCGGATGAATTTCCTTTGCCCGCTTGCCGATTATCCGCAGTTTCCCACTCGTTCGGGGAGAGGATGAGCCCCGCCCGGGCTCGGCAGAAGGGCCGATCCGGGCGGAGGGCGGACAGCGGACGTCCCACACGAGAGGAGCCGGTCATGGTGACGCGCAGAAGGGTGATCAGAACCGGCCTCACGACGGTGGCCGCCGTGTCCGGTACCGCGGCCGCGATGCGGCCCATGCTGACCGCGGGACAGCCCGCGGCGCACGGCACGGCGGCCGCCGGCGGGGCGCCGGCAGACGCGGTGCCGGCCGTCCCCGCCGGCACCCCGCTGTTCGACGAGGTCTACCGGGGCCGGCGCATCCAGGGCTTCACCACCGCCGACGACGACCGCATGGGCATCCTCGTCGACGGCCGGCCCCTGCACGTCATGCGGCGGGTCGACGGCACCTGGATCAGCATGGCCAACCACTACCAGCCCTACGCGACCCCGCTGGCCACCGCCCGCGGCGCGGTCGACGTCATGGGCCGCGCCTCCCTGGCCGCCGCACCCGTCCGACTCCCGTTCCTCCAACCCTGACCACGGGAGGCCGACCGTGTACACGCGCAGGAACCAGCGCCATCTGACGAGCAGCCAGCGGACCCAGTTCGTGGAGGCCGTGCTGGAGCTCAAGCGGGCCGGCCGCTACGACAAGTACGTCAGGCTGCACGCCCGGTACTTCGCGTCCGACGGCGAGACCGGGTTGCGGGTCGCGCACATGGCGCCGACGTTCTTCCCCTGGCACCGGCAGTTCCTGCTGACGTTCGAGCGGGAGCTGCAGACGATCGACCCCGGCGTCAGCCTCCCGTACTGGGACTGGACCGCCGACCGCTCGGCGACGTCGCCGCTGTGGGGCCCGGACTTCATGGGCGGCAACGGCCGCGACAGCGACGGGCAGGTGATGACCGGCCCGTTCGCGTACCAGACCGGCAACTGGCCGATCACCTTCGGCGTCACGCAGGAGCGCTACCTCACCCGCAACATCGGCCGCCCGGACCGGCCGATCGTGCTGCCCACCAAGGCCGAGCTGGACAACGCGCTCGCCATGGGCACCTACGACACGGCGCCGTGGAACTCCGCGCCCTCCACCAAGGGCTTCCGGAACAAGATCGAGGGCTGGACGGTCAGCGAGACCAAGGGCGGCTACCTGCACAACCGGGTGCACCAGTGGATCGGCGGCCACATGATCGGCGGCGCCTCGCCGAACGACCCGGTCTTCTGGCTGCACCACGCCTTCATCGACCTGATCTGGATCCGCTGGCAGCGCAAGCACCCCGGTTCGGACTACCTGCCGATGAAGCCGCTGGCCGCACGCGACCCGGAGCACGGCCGGGTGATCAGTGCGGCCGAGCCGATGCCGCCGTTCGGGGTGAAGCCGTCCGCGGTCTTCGACCACCGGAGGTTCTACTCCTACGAGGAGTAGGCGAGGGCAGTGGGCGAGGAGCCCGGCGACGGGCAGGCGGTGTCCGCCGGCCCCGGCATACCTGCGGCCTCCCGCCGCCCTGATGTGGGTTCAGGGGGCGGGAGGCCGCGCGAGCGCCTTGCGGACTACCAGCTGCCGTTGCCGCCGCCGTTGCCACCGTCGTCGCCGCCGCCGTCGTGGGCGGAGACGTCGTAGCACTGGGTGCCGAAGCCCGGGTTGAGCAGCCCGATCACGTCGACGGTGTCGCCGCACGCGTTGACCGGAACGTTCACGGGCGCCTCGACGAGGTTGCCGGACAGGACGCCCGGCGAACCGGCCGCAACGCCCTGGGCGCCGGCGTCGGCAGCCGCCACACCGGCGCCGCCGGCCAGCACGGCACCCGCGGCAATGGTGAGGGCCGCAGCCTTTGCGATACGCGACATCAAGATCTCCCTGAGACGAGAATCAGCCGCAAACCCTGCGGCTTTTGACGCTCTGCGCAACTGGGCGAGATCACGCGTGGTCACGCATGTTGAGCTGAACCGGTGACGTACGGATTCTTCGAAGAGCCACCGGCCTGGCTGTTCGGCCGAGCAGTTCGGCCGAGCCGATCAGGGGTGGACGAGGTTGCGCACCCCGTTCGGGTAAACGCGGGCACGCGGAATTCCCCGAACGGGCGAATCCTGGCCGCTGGAGTCGCCCGCAGGAGTGCCGATGAGGGCGGGCGTCACCGTTCCGCGATTAGGGTCCGGACGCATGAGCCAGACGAATGCCGCGGCCGCCTCGCGGACCTCGACCACCCGTCCCGGCGGCAACGCCGCGCCCGCCGCCCCCCTCCCGAGCCGGCTCGGCACCCTCGTGGTGATCCCGTGGGCCGGCGCGAGCGAGGAGGACGGTGAGGACATGTCGTTCCTGATGGCCTACTCCCTCGGCGACGGGGTGGACGGGCCGGAGGGCACGCAGCGGGCGGTGCTGGAGGCCGCCGAGGAGATCGGCCTGCCCGTCGGCGGCGCCATCCTCGACGTGGCCAGCGCCCAGCGGCCCGCGGTCAAGGTGCTGGTGGAGGGCGGCAAGGCGATGGTCACCATGCCGTACCTGCGCGCCAACTGCCCCGTCCCCGACCAGTGGACCGCCGCCGCCCGGGCCCGCCGCTCGGTGTACCTGATCCTCGCCAGCCGCCCGTGGCCGCAGGCCGTGCCGGGCGCCGTCCTCACCGAGGCGGACCTGCGCGCGTTCGCCGGCGACCCGGAGGTGCTGGGCACGGCCGCGCACGCCCTGGTCCCGGTCGGCTCCCTGCAGTAGCCGCGCCCCGGGCCCGTTCGGCCCCCGCACGCTCGAAGGGGCGCCCCCGTCGCGGGGGCGCCCCTTCGAGCGTGAACGGTCCTGCGTGGATCAGCCGTTGACCAGCTGGTTCCCGGCGTTGACGGCGTCCGTCCCGGCCTGCACCGCGTTCTTCACGGCGGCGACCTTCTGGCCGACCCCGGTCTCGTCGAGCACGCCGGAGGTGGCCCCGCCGGCCGAGGTGCCCGCGGCCTGGGCGGTCATCGCCGTGCTGGTCAGCGTGCCGCCCAGGTCAGCGGCCAGGGCGGTGGGTGCGGCGGCGGCCACCAGGAAGGACCCGGCCGCGGCGGTGGTGAGGATTCGGCATACGTTCATGGTCCCTACAACGCCGGGCCCCCGCGCCAGGGCACGCCCCCGGCGCCCAGCCGTCACCCCCGGTCCACCGACTTCACCCGGACAGGTCGCACGCCCTGTTGCGGGCCCGTGACAACCAGCGCACAGCGCAAGGACGTTGCCTGGGCACCATCTACTCAGCGCAGCAAGCGCCGACCACGTCATGAACGTTCCTGGGGGAAACCGTCATGTCCGCACCGTCCCGCCGCCGCACCTCCGCCGCCATCGCGCTGACCGCGGGCATCACCGCCGGCGCCGCCCTGATGCTCACCGCATGCGGGCCGGACGACCCGACGAGCGCCGGGACCACCGCGCCCAGCGCGACCGCCACCTCCACCGGAGCCGGATCCGGATCCGGATCCGGCGGCGGCTCCGGCAAGGGCGCGGGCAAGGGCTCCGGCGCCAAGCCGGTGGTCTCCACCTCGCCCGTGCTCAACGGCACCGGGCACAACGGCCTGACGATCAGCGACGGTTCGCGGTACGTGGTGATGAACGGCACCCGGGTGGACTTCGGCACCGCGGTCCGTGACCTGTCCTGGTCCCCCGACGGCCGCAAGGCCGTGTTCATCGACGGCGACGGCGACCTGGCGGTCAGCAACCCGGACGGCAGCGGCCGGGTGATCGTCGCCCGCAACCCCGGCAAGCAGAACTGGTCGCACCCCACCTGGCAGGTGCGCACCGCCGACAAGCAGAGCGGCCTGCCCGCCGCCGACAACCTGTTCTTCGCGGTCCGCACCGCGAACGGCGTCTCGAAGCTCTACGGCGTCCCGGCCACCGGGCACGACGCGACGCCCCAGGTGCTCAGCCTGAACAGCGAGTCGGGCGAGGACATCAAGCCGCTGCCCCAGTCCGGCAACACCTGGCCCAGCGCGGCCGGCACGTACGGCGCCGCCGTCTACGCCAACCCCGGCACCGGCCAGGTGTTCATCCGCGACGACAACCTGCGCCAGCAGGGAGCCGCGCTCACCCACGGCTCGGAGCCGGCGCTCGCCCCGACGCAGGACCAGGACATCGTCTTCGTCCGCTCGGTCGGCGGCCACGACCACCTGTTCCTGGAGCACTCCACGGACAACGGCCCCACCTTCCGTGACCTCACGCCGAACGCCACCACCGACTACACCGAGCCGGCCTGGTCGCCCGACGGCCGCACCATCGCCGCCCGCACCCCCGACGGCATCGCGACGCTGCCCGCCGACGGCTCGCACACCCCGGTGAAGGTCTCCGGCTACCAGGGCCTGCCCGCCTACCGTGCCTGACGCCTGAACTACCCCTTGCTGCGGGCGAGTTCGGCCCGCAGCTCGGCCAGGTGCGCGTCCGCCGTGTCGTGCGGGAGGAACTCCACGACGTCGACGAACCGGAACAGCACCTGGCTGGGCGTGACCGCGAACTCGTAGTCGGCGAAGCCCACCACCGCGCCCAACTCCCCGCGCACCGCGCCCCGGACGACATGCTCGGTCATGGCGTCCGGGGCCTGCGCGTCCAGGCCGCGGCGCGCGTTCGGCCGCGCCAGGTACGGGCACACCATCGAGGCGTAGAGCATGCACGCCCGGTGCCCCGGGCCCTCCGGCGTCGCCGCGAGGTTGCGGTACGGCCGCCCGGCCGCCAGCGCCTCGCCGATCGCCCGGCTCTCCGCGGCACCCACCACCCGCCACACCGGGCCGCGCGGCATCCGCACGTTGCACACCGAACACAGCCGCTCCCGGGCGCAGTTCGCACTGCGCTCGTAGTCGGTCAGCGCGAACTGCGGCTGCTCGCCGTCCCACGGGGTGATCGCCGGCACGGGGTAGCCACGCGGGTCACGCGGCCTGGCACCGACCGACGGCGGCATGGGGACGGAGTCGAAGCGCACCGCCCATCCCTATCAGGTGCGGCCCGCGGTCAGGAAGAACTGTCCCTGCTCCGGCGCCAGTCGGCGACCGCCTGCTCGACGTCGTACGGCACCAGGTTCAGCGGCGGGCCCTCCGGCGGCACCCGGATCGCCGCCTCGATCCTGGCGTTCACCTCGGTCAGGATCCTCCGCACCTGCTGTTCCGAGGGCGCCTCGGCCGCCGCGGCCAGCGCGTCCTCCGCCTCCTTGCGCAGCACCAGGCTGGGCGGCAGGAACGACAGGCCCTCGCGCTGCATCTTCCCCCTGATCCACCACATCTCGTCGTAGGGGGTGTTCAGCGACGGCAGCGGCTTGCCCGCGCCCGGCAGGTCGGCGAACGCGCCGCGCTCCTCCGCCTCGCGGATCTGCTTGTCGGCCCAGGTCTCGAAGGACACCCCGGGCGGCTTCCGTTCGGTCATCTCGCACCCCTTCGCGCCGGTCGGCGGGTTCGCGCGTGCCGTGCGCCTTCGAGCGTACGTCAGGCGGCGAACGGGCCGGCCGGGCCGGCACCGGCGGCGCGCGCGGCCAGCACCGCCACGTCGTCCTCGGCCGCGTCGGGCGCGAGCCGGTGCACGATCCTGGCCAGCAGCGCCTCCAGCGGCCCCGCCGCCTGCGGCAGGCTCAGCCCCGCCAGCCGGTCCAGCGAGTCGTCGATGTCCTCGGTGCGCCGCTCGACCAGCCCGTCGGTGTACAGCAGCAGGACGTGCCCGCCCGGCCACGCCACGTGCACCGTCTCGTACATCCCGTGCAGGTCGGCGCCCAGCGGCGGCCCGGGCGGCACCGGCAGCAGGCCCACCGTCCCGTCCGGGCTGATCACGGCGGGCGGCAGGTGCCCGGCGTTGGCGAACCAGGCGTCGCCGCGCACCGGATCGGCGAGCCCGAGCAGGCAGGTCCCCGGGCGCTCGGCGCCGGCCGCGGTCAGCAGGTCGTCCAGGCGGCGCAGGATGCGGTCGGGCGTGCGGTGGCCGGCCTCGCCCTCGTACTCCCCGGCCACCACCCGCAGCATCGACCGGTAGTGGCTCATCTCCACCGCCGCCTCCACGCCGTGCCCCATCACGTCGCCCATGGCCAGCAGCGTCAGCCCGCTCGGCAGGGCCAGCGTGTCGAACCAGTCGCCGCCCACCAGGTCGGTGGCGCCCGCGGGCAGGTAGTGCGTGGCCACGTCGACCCGCGGGTGCGGGTCGCCGGGCGCCGCCAGGAGGGCGCGCTGAAGTTCCACGGCGATGCCGTGCTCGCGGCTGTAGCGCCGGGCGTTGTCCAGGTTGATCGCCGCGCGGTCGGCGAGCGCCCTGGCGACCGCCGCGTCGTCCTCGGTGAACGCCGGCGAGTCACCGGCCCGGACCATCGACACCGTGCCGATCCGCGCGCCGCGCGCGGACAGCGGCACCACCATGCCCGAGTGGATACCCGCCTCCCGGTACGCGGCCACCCGCTCCGGGTTCGGCGCCGACCGCCTCAGGCTCTCGTCCGACCCGAAGTTCGACACCACCGGCCGCCCGGTCTCCAGGCACCGGGGGATCGCCGCGCTCGGCTGGTAGTCGACGTACTCGCCCGCCACGCCGAACTGCCGCACCTTCCCGGCCAGCGGCGGGCGCGCCGCCATCGCGGCCCGGCGCAGCCGCAGCATCCCGTCCGGCGCGGGCCGGTGGCCGTCGCCGGTCAGCGACAGCAGCTCCACCGTCGCCACGTCCGCGATGACCTCGACCAGCAGGTCGCACAGCTCCTGGCAGGTCCGCTCGGTCTCCAGCGTCGAGCCGATCCGCACGGCCGCGGCGTCGAGCAGCAGCAGCCGCTCCCGGGCCCGCTCCACCTCGCGCTGCGTCTCGCGGTCCGCGCTCACCTCCTGCACGACCGCGCCCAGGCCGTACACCCCGCCGTGCTCGTCCTCGATCCGGTGGTAGCTGCCCTGCCAGTAGCGGCGGGCGTGCAGCGAGTCCGCCCGGGTCTGGCCGCTGGTCATCGTCTCCCGGCTCAGGCCGTCGGCCAGCACCTGGCGCAGCACGTCCTCGCGGGCGTCGACGCCCGGCACCACCTCGCCGATGGTCCGGCCCACGTGGGCGGCCGCCGGCACGCCGTTCATCCTGGCCAGCGCCGGATTGACGTACCGGAAGCGCAGCGACGTGTCGAGCAGGGCGACGCCGGCCTGGGTGCCCTCCAGCAGGGCGCGCCACAGCCACTGGCCCGACGGGAGGTCGTGCATCGTCCCTCCTGCTCCGCGTCCTGCGTACGGCGTTCCGGGTCCTGGCGCTGCGCCGTGCGCGCCGGGTGGGCCCGGTACCGCGGTGGTCCCGCTTCCCACAGTGCCGGGCGCCGCGCGGATCGGCGATTCAGAGGGGCCGGGGGTCGTCAGCCTGCCGCGGGGGCGTCCCGGACCCCGCGTCCAGGGCGTCGGCGATGCGGTCACGCAGCGGCGTCTGCTCCAGGGCGGCGAGCGCCTCCTCGACCAGGCGGCCCAGCGGGTACGGCAGCTCGGACTCGAAGGCCCGCACCGCGGTCACGGTGGCCGCCCATTCGCGTTCCAGCGCGGGCACCAGCGCCTCGGCCTTCGCGGTGAGCCGGACGATCCGCTGCCGGGCGTCGGCGCCGGCCTCGGTGACCACCAGGTCCTGGCGGACCATCTGGGCGACGGTCTGGCTCGCGGCGGAGTGCGTCACGCCGAGGGAGCGGGCGAGGTCCCTGATCGAGGCCGGCCCGTCCGCGGCGAGGACCCGCACGACGGGCGTGAACCGCGGCCGGAACCCGTCCGCCAGCCCGAGCGCCGGGTAGGCCGACGCGACGTCGGCGTCCAGCAGCTCCAGCAGGTGCCGCAACCTGGTGCCCAGCAGTTCGGTCATACCCCCGATTCTGCGGCTCCCCCTGAGGTGGTCCGCCTCCACCTCCCCTACTCCCTTCTCCCGGGTGCCCCCGGGCGAGCTCTGCCGTCCGCCGGTCTCGTCGTAGCTGTTCGCGCAGTTCCCCGCGCCCCCTTTCGGGTCGGGGGTGCCCCCGGGGGTGCTCCGCCGTCTACCGGTCTCGTCCGGGCTTGTCGCGCAGTTCCCCGTGCCCCTTTCGGGGTTCGGGGTGCCCCGGAGGTGCTTTGCCGTCTGCTGGTCTCGTCCCGCCTTGTCGCGCAGTTCCCCGCGCCCCTGCGGGGTCCGGGGTGCCCCCTTGGCACCATCGCCGTGTGCCGCGCCGTCGTGGCTTGTCGCGCAGTTCCTCGCGCCCCTGGCGGTGCACCTTCGGTGGGTGGGGTCGGGGCCGCCACGGGAGTATCTCCTCGGAACTGTGCGTGCGGCTTCTTCCACCGGGGTGCCCGGGTGTTTGCACAGTTCCTGCGGGGACACTCCCGCACCGTCCCCTCGGGCCGGTCCCCGGCTGCGGGAGGTGGGGGTTCCGGGGGCGGGGGACACTGGGGGTGTGGCCAGGGCTGCGGGTGGAGGTGAATGCGGATGCTTCACGGGTACCTGACGTGGACGACCATGCAGAACCTCCCCGCGCACCTGCCCACCCACATCGTGGTGTCGCCGGCGCTGGCGGCCCGGCTGCCGCGGCGCAGGGGGCAGGGGCCTGACACGGCGCACGGGCGGGGGCAGTACAGCGTGCGGCGGGACACGATGCCGGTCGCGGTGGCGGCCGCGCTGGAGGCGATGGACGCCTGGCACCCGGAGGACTTCGCCGCGGCGGTCACGGACGACGCGATCCTGGAGGACGGCGAGGGCACCGAGCTGCACGGGCGGCCTGAGCTGCGGGACTGGTGCGCCCAGGAGTGCGCGGACCCGCGGTTGAAGATGCGCCTCACCGGCGACCGCACCAGCGGCGACGTCACGGAGGTCGGTGCCCGTGTACTGCCACCGACGCGGGACACGGCGCCGCACGACGCGACCCTCACCTTCTTCGTCGAGGACGGGCTGATCGCCCTGATGGAGATCGAGGGGTGGAGCGCGCCTTCCACGGGGAGCGACAGCGCGGGGACGTTATCCACAGGGGGCGGCGTCCGCCGGGACGGGGTCCCGCGCGCACCGGTAACCTGCCGGAATGACGGGGATCATCCGGGTACTGCTCGCCGACGACCAGTCCATGGTCAGGGAGGCGCTGGCGACCCTGCTCGGACTGGAGGACGACATCGAGGTCGTCGCGCAGGTGGCGCGCGGCGACGAGGTGGCGGCCGCTGCCCGGGAGCACGCCCCGGACGTGGCGCTGCTGGACATCGAGATGCCGGGCATGACCGGCATCGAGGCCGCGGCGGAGCTGCGCCGGGAGACCCCGGACGTCAAGGTGGTCATCGTCACGACGTTCGGCCGGCCCGGCTACCTGCGCCGGGCGATGGAGTCGGGCGCCCAGGCGTTCCTGGTCAAGGACGCGCCGGCGGCCGAACTCGCCGAGGCGGTACGGCAGGTGCTCAAGGGCCACCGGGTGATCGACCCCACCCTGGCGGCCGCGGCGCTCGCCGAGGGCGCCGACCCGCTGACCGCCCGCGAGCGGGACGTGCTCAACGCGGCCGCCGACGGTGCGGTCAATGCGGAGATCGCGCGCCGACTCCTGCTCTCCGAGGGCACCGTGCGCAACTATCTCTCCACGGCCATCCAGAAGACGGGCGCGCGCAATCGCGCCGAAGCGGTGCGCATCGCCCGCGAAAAAGGCTGGCTCTGACCCCTCTCCCGGCGTCACCCGGAACCCCCCGCGCTGCGCCCCGCGCCCCTGCGGCATCCGGGATGCCCCCCGGGGTGCGTCCCCGTCCGACGGTTCGCCGTGGCTGGTCGCGCAGTTCCCCGCGCCCCTGCGGGGCCCGTCCTGCCCCCTGGGGTTCGTTGCCGTTCGACGGTGCGTTGTGGCTGGTCGCGCAGTTCCCCGCGCCCCTGGAGCATCGCCCCTGCGGGGCGGGGGCCGGGGGTGCCCCCTGG
>WRCZ01000115.1 GCA_009783685.1 Actinomycetes bacterium | reverse complement strand
TGGCGGGCCGCAGGTCGTCACCGCCCCGGAGGGGCAGATCGGTCCGTCCCGGACCACCGGGCCGGTGGTGGGCTGGTCGCGCAGTTCCCCGCGCCCCTGAGGGGTGCCCTACGCCCGTGAAGGGCGAAACGCAGGGCACAGGGGCAGCCCGCGGAGGGCGAAACCAGCCCCGTTTACGGGTGGGCGCGGCCCGCCCAGGGCGAACCCCAGCTCGGTCCGGGAGGGGAACCCGGGTCAGTGGGTGGTGCGGCGGCGGGGGTGGTGGGGGCGGTGCGGGGAGCCCGCGGGAGGGTGGCCCTCGTCATCGTCGGGAAGCTTGCAGACGCGCTCCAGGAAGAGCGCCGCGGCCACTACCGCGATCCCCGCGAGCACCGCGAGCCCCGCGTAGATGGCCTGCTGCTGCCTCGGCACCATGTCGAGCTTGTACATCAGCAGGTAGACGCACGTCCCGCCGTAGAGCCCCGCCACCAGCGAAGCGACCAACGCACTGGCCTGGCCGAAAACCACCGCCCGGGCGGCGGCGAGCGGGTCGACGCCCTTCGCGCCGGGCCGGCGCTCCCGCTGGGCCCGCAGCCGCGCCCGGATGTTCAGCGCGGTGCCGAGCAGGACCGCCGCGATCAGGGCGAGCACGATCGGCGCCGCGACCGGGACGCCGGGCAGCGTGCCCACGGAGTCCCACAGCCGGGCCACGGCCCACGAGATCACCCCCGCGACCACCAAGAGTCCCGCAAGCGTCCTGATCCGCAGCGTCCTCACCGAGTTGCCCGCCTCCACCGTTCCTTGGTTCTCGTGACTGCCAACGCTTACTCGGGCAGCCGGAGTTCCACGTCGGACCGCAGCCGCACGCCCTCCCGGCCGACCGCCGCCAGCAGGTCGGCGACCGGTCCGTGGCCGGGCAGCTCCGCGGCCGGCTCCACGTCGTACCACGGTACGAGGACGAAGCCCCTCTCGTGCGCCCTGGGATGCGGGAGTGTCAGTGCGGGGTCGTCGGAGACCACGCCCTGGTAGGCCACGATGTCCACGTCGATGGTGCGCGGACCCCAGCGTTCGGCGCGTACCCGCAGGTAGGCCTCCTCGATGGCGTGGCCGCGTTCCAGCAGGGACTGCGGCGGCAGGGTGGTGCGGACCAGGACGACGGCGTTGAAGTAGTCGGACTGGGTGCCGGCCTCGACGCCCCAGGGGTCGGTCTCGTAGACCGGCGAGACGGCCTTGACCCGCACGCCGGGGGTGTCCTCCAGCGCGTCGACCGCGCCCTGAAGGGTCTCCAGGCGGTTGCCCAGGTTGCTGCCCAGCGCGATCACCGCGGTCCTGGGGTTCTGCAGGGTGCTGTCGGCGGCGTCGACGGTGGCGGTGACGGCGGCCGGGACGGGCTGCACGGTGGGGTCGGCGGGCTGCTGCTCGGACGGGTACTCGGGGCTCGGGGGAGTCACGGGCGCCTCCGGGTGATGGTGACGGTCACATCGTCGAAAGGCACGGTGATCGGAGCGTCCGGCTTGTGCACGGTCACCTCGACCTCCTCGACCACGTCATGCCCGAGGCACGTGTCCGCGATGCGCTGGGCCAGGGTCTCGATGAGATTGACCGGTTCGCCGGCGACGACCGCCGCGACCTGTTCGGCCAGCACACCGTAGTGCACGGTCCTCTCCAGGTCGTCCCCCGCGGCCGCGGCGGCGGTGTCCAGGCCCAGCGCGAGGTCGATCACGAAGATCTGGCCGTCCTCGCGTTCGTGCGCGAACACCCCGTGGTGCCCGCGGACGCTCAGGCCCCGCAACGTGACTCGATCCACGACTTCGCTCCTGCCGGTCGGTGCAGTGGGTGACGGGTCCCGTCCCTGCGTGCGGGCCCGGCGGGAACGAATCTACGTCACGCGTCCGGGTCGCCCGCCGCCTCGGGGTCGTCGGACTCGTCGGCGAGCACCGGGGAACCGTGGTGGACCCACAGCCGCCAGCCCTCCGGGGTGTGGCGGAACACGTTGGTGGCCACCACCAGCCCGCCGACCAGCGAGCCCGCCGAGCCGTCGTCCTCGGCCGGGCCGCCGGTGAGGATGTTCTCGGTGCAGGTGACCAGCGCGGTGTCGCCGTCGACGGCCACCTCGACGTCGGTGAGGAAGAACTGGATGTACTCGGTGTTGGCCATGATCAGCGCGTAGGAGCGCATGACCTCGCGGCGCCCGCGCAGCACCGGCCAGCCGGGGTGGACGACGGCGACCGACTCGGCGAGCGGGCCGGTGAGCACGATCGCCTCCAGCGCGTCCAGGTCGGAGTTCTCGACGGCGTCGTAGAACGCCTGGTTGGCCGCCTCCACGGCCCGCGCCTCCGCGGTGGTCGGCGTCACGCGGCCGGCCCGCCCGGCGCCGCCGCGGTCTCGATGGCCCGGGCCACCCGGACCGCGTCCGCGCTCGCGTGGACCTCGTGGACGCGGACCGCCCAGGCGCCCTCGCGCGCGGCGATGGCGGTGACCGCCGCGGTGGCGGCGTCGCGCTCGCGGGCCGGCGGCGGGGTGGCGGCTCCGGCGGCCAGGACCCGGCCGAGGAACCGCTTGCGGGACGCGGCGACCAGCAGCGGCCGGCCGAGCGCGTGCAGCTCCGCGAGGTGGGCGAGCAGCGTGAGGTCGTGGTCGGCGTCCTTGGCGAAGCCCAGGCCCGGGTCGATGACGATCCGCTCGGGGTCCACTCCCCCGGCGACCGCCCGGTCCAGGCCGGTGCGCAGCTCGGCGAGGACCTCGGCGAGCACGTCGGCGTAGACGGCGCGGTTGTTCATGTCGATGCTCTGGCCGCGCCAGTGCATCACGACGAACGGCGCTCCGGCGGCGGCGACGACCGGGATCATCCCGGGGTCGGCCTGGCCGCCGCTGACGTCGTTGACCAGCCGGGCGCCGGCGGCCAGCGCCTGCTCGGCGACGGTGGCGCGCATGGTGTCCACGCTGACCAGGACGCCGGCCGCGGCCAGCTCGCGGACCACCGGGACGACGCGCCGCAGCTCCTCGGCGGCGTCGACGCGCGCGGCGCCGGGCCGGGTCGACTCGCCGCCGACGTCCACCAGGTCGGCGCCCTGGGCGACCAGGTCGAGGCCGCGCTTGACGGCCAGCTCGGGGTCGAACCACTGCCCGCCGTCGGAGAACGAGTCGGGGGTGACGTTCACCACGCCCATGACCGCGCAGCGGTCCCACGCGGGCAGCCCCGCGGGCCCCCTGCGCGCCTGTGACCTACTCATGCCCCCAGCCTACGGGCGCCCGTCCGGCCCCGTTCAGGGCGGGGGCGGGCCCGCGGCGGCACCGCTCAGGCGACCGCGTCGGCCTTGTGCGGGTCCTTGCCGTCGCCGCCGTCGCCGGCGGCCGCGTCGGCGGTCGCGTAGCCGGACTGCTGGCGGGAGACGGGCCGCTTGGCGCGGCCGGGCAGGAAGCGCTGGATCGCGCCGGGCAGCGGCAGGGAGAGGGTGACGAAGCCCTCGGCCTGCATGATCGCGAAGCCGATCCGCGGCAGGTCCCGGGAGTTGGGAAAGACCAGGAACCGCGGCACCCACTCCGGCTGGAACTTCGCGTTGAACTTGTACAGCGACTCGATCTGGAACCAGCGGGACAGGAACACCAGCAGCCCGCGCCAGCCGCGCAGCACCGGCCCCGCCCCGATCCGCTCGCCGCGGGCGAGCGCCGAGCGGAACATCGCGAAGTTCAGCGAGACCCGGGCGATGCCCAGCTCCGGCGCCTGCTGCAGGGCCGCGACGATCAGCAGCTCGTTGAGCCCGGGGTCGGCGGACCGGTCCCGGCGCATCAGCTCCAGGGACATGCCGTCGGTGCCCCACGGCACGAAGTGGAGCACCGCCCGCAGGTCGCCCAGCTCGGGGTGCGGGGCGCCCTGCTCGCGCTCCTTGTGCGCGGTGACCACCACGCAGTCGCCGTCCGCGTCCTCGCCGAACCTGCCGAGCGCCATGGAGAACCCGCGCTCGGTGTCGGTGCCGCGCCAGGCGTCCGCGGCCAGCCGCACCCGGTGCTTCTCGTCCTCGGTCAGCTCGCGCACCCGGCGCACCCGGCACACGTAGCCGGAGCGCTCGATCCGCTTGACCATCTGCCGCACGTTGCGCATCGCCCGGCCCTGGAGGGTGAACTCGGAGGTGGTGACGATCGCCTCGTCGCCCAGTTCCAGCGCGTCCAGGCCGGTCTCCCGGGTCCACACCTCGCCGCCGGTCTCGCTGCATCCGACGACCGCCGGCAGCCACGCGTGGGCGCGGGCCAGCTCCCGGTACTGCTCGATCGCGCCGGGCCACGCCTCCACGTCGCCGATCGGGTCGCCGCTGACCAGGGCCACGCCGGAGACCACGCGGTAGCACACGGCGGCCTTGCCGCTGGGCGAGAAGACCACGGACTTGTCACGGCGCAGCGCGAAGTGGCCGAGCGAGTCGCGGTGGCCGTGCCGCTCCAGCAGGGCGCGCAGCCGCTCCTCGTCCTCCACGCTCAGCTCGGCGACCGGGCGGGCCGGGCGCAGCAGCAGGTAGACGGTCGAGCAGGCGATCAGCAGGCCGAGGCCGCCGAGCGAGTAGGCGACGATGTCGTTGACCCGGTCGCTGGTGTACGCCACCGGGCCCTCGAAGCCGAACAGGCCGTAGAGCACGTGCTCGCAGCGCGCCGCGAAGCTCGGGGTGCCGCGCTCGGAGGCGGGGTGGGCGCTGGTGATGACCAGGCCGAGCGCGAAGGCCAGCGCGCTGAGGCCGACGAAGTTGACCACGGCGCGCCAGCGGGTGCGCGGGTCGGACAGCGCGGTGAACTCGGCGCGGTTGCGGATCAGCAGGGCCAGCAGGGTCAGCGAGATCGCCGCGCCGAACAGCGAGTGACGGTAGATCAGCTGGGTGGCGGCGCCGACCGGCAGCAGCAGCGCCGCCGCCCACCAGGCGCGCTGCTTCCCGCGTTTGAGGGCGTGGGCCAGCATCAGCAGCAGGATGCCGGTGACCACCGAGGTGGCGGCGGCCAGCGAGCTGACGGTGCCGGGGAAGACCGCCGCCATGTGGTGCATCCGGCCGTTGCGGAAGGCCGGGAAGACCGCGGAGACCACGTCCAGCAGGCCGATGACGGCCGCTCCGGTGCCCATGATCGCCGGTACCGCGGAGGGACGCAGGGGCCAGGGGAGGCGCCTGGGGTCGACGCGCTCAGAGGACATGTGACACCGCCCACGGAACCCGGGTGAGGCTTTCGCCCTCTAGCTGTACAGACATGGGTCACCAAACCACAACATCACCGGGAATCACGGGACATGGCCCGCAACCTGCGCCAGTACGAATAATTTGCGCCCTCTAGGACGGGAAGCCGCGCCCGCGGGTTCCCTCCGGGGCGGACGCAGTTCGGCCGAGACGGAAAGTACACCTGCATCCATGGGTCTCACGAGTAAGAAGGTCCTCCTCCTCGCCGTCGTCCTCGCGGTGGCCCTGTTCGCAGTGACGGTGTGGCTGTGGCCACGGCTGTCCCGCAAGGGCGTGCTGCCGGTGCTGGGCCGGGTCGGGGTGCTGGTCACCACCCAGTTCGCGCTGATCGCGGCGCTCGCCCTGGCGGGGAACGACAACTTCGGCTTCTACGCCTCGTGGGCGGACCTGTTCGGGCAGGAGACCACGCCCGGCGTGGTGGTCGACCACGCCGCGGGCGGCTCCGGCGGCCAGCTGCGGGTGCTCGACAGCCTCGCGGTGAACGTCCCCGGGGGCGCGGTGCCCACCATAGGCGGCCAGATCCAGAAGGTGGCGCTGGCCGGCGGGCTGTCGAAGATCAGCACGACGGCCTACGTCTATCTGCCGCCGGAGTACTTCCGCGAGCCGCAGCGGGTGTTCCCGGCCGCGGTGGTGCTCACCGGCTACCCGGGGGTCGCGGAGGCCCTGTACAAGAAGATGAAGTACCCGTCGATCGAGGCGTCCCTGGTCCACGGCGGCCGGGCGCAGCCGATGGTGCTGGTGATGCTGCGGCCCACCGTGGCGCCGCCGCGGGACACCGAGTGCATGAACGTCCCGCACGGGCCGCAGACCGAGACCTTCTTCGCCAAGGACCTGCGGGCCGGCATACTCGCGCACTACCGGGTCGGGGCGGGCGCGGCCAGCTGGGGCGTCATCGGCGACTCCACGGGCGGCTACTGCGCCCTGAAGCTCGCCATGGAGGACCCGAAGGACTACTCGGCGGCGGTGGGCCTGTCCGCGGACTACGCGGCGCCCAAGGACGCGACGACCGGCGACCTGTTCGGCGGCAGCACCCGCGTCCGCGAGGAGAACAACCTGCCGTGGCGGTTGCAGCACCTGCCGCAGCCGCCGGTGAGCCTGCTGGTGACCAGCAGCCGGCAGGGCGAGAAGAACTACCACGCGACCCTGCGGTTCATCAGCCTGGTCAAGGGCCCGACCAAGCTGTCGTCGATCATCCTGCCGAGCGGCGGCCACAACTTCACCACCTGGGGGCGGGAGATCCCGCCGGCCCTGCAGTGGCTGTCCGGGCGCCTGGTGCCGGACGCGAGCGCGCCGCGCCCGTCCTCCTCCGTGGTGGCGATCAGCCGCGGCCGATGATCAGGCTCATCGCCTCGGAGCGCGTCGCCGGGTGGCGCAGCTGCCCGCGCACCGCCGAGGTCAGCGTCTTCGCGCCGGGCTTGCGCACGCCGCGCATGGTCATGCACATGTGCTCGCACTCCACGACCACGATCACGCCGCGCGGCTCCAGGATCCGCATCAGGGCGTCCGCGATCTGCGTGGTGAGACGTTCCTGCACCTGCGGGCGGCGGGCGTAGACGTCGACCAGCCGGGCCAGCTTGGACAGCCCGGTGATCTTGCCGCTGGTGGACGGGATGTACCCGACGTGCGCGACGCCGACGAACGGCACCAGGTGGTGCTCGCAGGAGGACATCACCTCGATGTCCTTCACCAGCACCATCTCGTCGTGGCCGAGGTCGAAGGTGGTGGTGAGCACGTCCTCGGGCTGCTGCCACAGCCCGGCGAATATCTCGCGGTAGGCCCGGGCCACCCGCGCCGGGGTCTCCCGGAGGCCCTCGCGGTCCGGGTCCTCGCCCACCGCGATCAGCAGCTCGCGGATGGCGGCCTCGGCCCGCTTCTCGTCGAACTCGCCGGCCGGGCTCCCACCGAGCAGGGTCACGGGATCGGTCATCGGTGTCTCGCTCCTGTTGCTGAGTGCGGCCGCCCTGACAAAGGCCGCGGCCCCAAGGTTACAAACCCTGGGGCCGCGACCTGCATTCCTGACGGCTCAGCCGTCGGTGGACCCGTCCTCGGGAAGGTCCACCGGCTCGGCCGGCTTGGTGGTGGAGATCGGCGTCGGGCCGTTGCCGTTGGCGGGCTGGGAGCCGTTGGTCAGCGCCAGCTCCTTCGGCGACAGCACCGGCGGCCGGGTGGAGGGCGTACGCCGGGAGGAGCCGGTCCAGGCCGGCCGCGCCGGCCGCTTGACGACCGGGGCGAAGATCTCGGCGATCTCCTCCTTGTTCAGCGTCTCCCTCTCCAGCAGCGCCAGCACGAGGTTGTCCAGGACGTCCCGGTTCTCGACCAGGATCTCCCAGGCCTCGTTGTGAGCGGTCTCGATGAGGGTCTTGACCTCCTCGTCGACCAGCCCGGCGACCTCCTCGGAGTAGTCGCGCTGGTGACCCATCTCACGGCCCAGGAACGGCTCGGATTGGTCGGAGCCGAACTTGATCGCGCCGAGCCGCTCGGTCATGCCGTACTGCGTGACCATGGCGCGGGCGGTGGTGGTGGCCTTCTCGATGTCGTTCGAGGCGCCGGTGGTCGGGTCGTGGAAGACCAGTTCCTCCGCGGCCCGGCCGCCCATCATGTAGGCGAGCTGGTCCAGCATCTCGTTGCGCGTGGTGGAGTACTTGTCCTCGTCGGGCAGCACCATGGTGTAGCCCAGGGCGCGGCCGCGGGACAGGATCGTCACCTTGTGGACCGGGTCGGAACTCGGGGAGGCCGCCGCGACCAGGGCGTGTCCGCCCTCGTGGTACGCGGTGATCTTCTTCTCCTTGTCCGACATGATCCGGGTGCGCTTCTGCGGACCGGCCACCACGCGGTCGATGGCCTCGTCCAGCGTGCCGTTGTCGATCAGCTTCTTGTCGCTGCGGGCGGTCAGCAGCGCGGCCTCGTTGAGCACGTTGCTCAGGTCGGCGCCGGTGAAGCCGGGGGTGCGGCGGGCGACGGCCATCAGGTCGACGTCCGGCGCGATCGGCTTGCCCTTCTGGTGCACCTTGAGGATCTCCAGGCGGCCCTGCAGGTCCGGCGGGTCCACCGCGATCTGGCGGTCGAACCGGCCCGGGCGCAGCAGCGCCGGGTCGAGGATGTCCGGCCGGTTGGTGGCGGCGATCAGGATCACGCCGCCCTTCACGTCGAAGCCGTCCATCTCGACGAGCAGCTGGTTCAGGGTCTGCTCGCGCTCGTCGTGGCCGCCGCCGAGGCCCGCACCGCGGTGCCGGCCGACGGCGTCGATCTCGTCGACGAAGACGATCGCCGGGGCGTTCGCCTTGGCCTGCTCGAACAGGTCGCGGACCCGGGAGGCGCCGACACCGACGAACATCTCGACGAAGTCGGAACCGGAGATCGAGTAGAACGGCACGCCCGCCTCGCCGGCCACGGCCCGCGCGAGCAGGGTCTTGCCGGTACCGGGACGGCCGTAGAGCAGCACGCCCTTGGGGATCTTGGCGCCGACGGCCTGGAACTTCGCCGGCTCCTGGAGGAACTCCTTGATCTCCTGGAGCTCCTCGACCGCCTCGTCGCAGCCCGCGACGTCGGCGAACGTGGTCTTCGGCGTGTCCTTGGTGATCAGCTTCGCCTTGGACTTGCCGAACTGCATGACGCGGGAGCCGCCGCCCTGCATCTGGTTCATCAGGAAGAGGAAGACCACCACGATCAGCACGAACGGCAGCAGCGACAGCAGGATGCCGACGAAGGCGTTCTGCTTGGACTGCGTGACCGTGTACTTGTCAGGCAGGCTGACGCCCTTGACCTGGCCGTTGACGATCGCCTGCAGGTGGTTGGCGATGTCCGAGCCCTGGTTGCCGATGTAGCTGGCCCGGACCTTGCTGCTGCCCTCGATCTTGATGCCGTCCTTGAGCTGGACCTTGATCGAGTTGTCGTCCCCGGTCGTCAGCTCGGCGGATTTGGCCTGGTTGGTGTCGATCGCGTGCACGACCGCGCCGGTGTCCACTGTCTTGTAGCCGCCGCCGGATCCGACGACTTGCATCAACACGACCACGGCGAGGACGGCCAGCACGATCCACATCACTGGCCCACGGAAATAGCGCTTCACGTCCATCCATGCGGGGCGATCACGCCCCGTCCCTCCTGCCACAGTGAGGCACCGGCGCCTGATGGCGCCGCATGCATCCGGTGTATTGACCCGACCTTCGGACGGTACCCCAGCATTGTCACCCGAGGTTGCCGCCGACCGTTAACAATCCCGCTTTCCCCTGCTCCAACGGCGGAAAACCGGCAGGGGTTCCCCGCCGCCGGTCAGCCGCCGTACACGTGCGGCGCCAGAGTGCCGACGAAGGGGAGATTGCGGTACTTCTCCGCGTAGTCCAGGCCGTATCCGACGACGAACTCGTTCGGGATGTCGAATCCAGTGTATTTGACATCGATCCGGACCTTGGCGGCCTCGGGCTTGCGCAGCAGCGTGCACACCTCCAGGGAGGCGGGACCGCGCGAGCCCAGGTTGCTGATGAGCCAGGAGAGCGTCAGACCGGAGTCGATGATGTCCTCGACGATCAGCACGTCGCGGCCGGCGATGTCGGTGTCCAGGTCCTTGAGGATGCGGACGACGCCCGAGGACTTGGTGCCGGCGCCGTACGACGACACGGCCATCCAGTCCATGGTCACGTTGCTGGAGAGGGCGCGGGCCAGGTCCGCCATCACCATGACGGCGCCCTTGAGCACGCCCACGATCAGCAGGTCCCTGCCCGCGTAGTCCCGGTCGATCTCGGCGGCCAGCTCCTTCAGCTTCGCGTCGATCTCTGACTTGGAGATGAGCACCTTTTCGAGGTCGGCGCCCATGTCGTTCTCGTTCACTGCGCGGTACGTCCCTAGGTCTGCGGCTCTGCGGCTCTACGACGGCGAGAAGAACAGTCTGCCATTCGCCCTGCGCACGGCGACGCCGCCGGGTAGGTTCAGCGCCTTCTGGCCGTGCCAGCCGGTCACCAGGCGGTCCACCTCCTCGATGTGCCGGGCGAACAGGAAGCCTGGGGGCGAGCCGACGGCGATCGCGGCGCGGCGCAGCACCCGGCGGCGGACGGCCGCGGGCAGCGCGTGCAGCCGGCGCACGTCCAGGCTGCCGTCCTCGCCCGCCGCGTCGGCCTCGGCGTCGGCGGCCCACTGGTCGAGCGCGTCGGCGTCGTCGCGGGACAGCTGGGCGGTTCGGGCGAGCGCCTCGACGACGCCCTTGCCGAGGGACTTCTCCAGGATGGGCAGCGCCTCGTGCCGCACCCGGGAGCGGGTGTACGCGGGATCGTGGTTGTGCGGGTCCTCCCACACGGTGATGCCCTGGGCCAGACAGCCCTGGCGCACGGTGTCGCGGTCGAGCAGCAGGAAGGGGCGGCGGTAGCGGCCGCCGGTGCCGGAGACCGCGGCCATGCCGGACAGCGACCGGGTGCCGGAGCCGCGGGCGAGCCCGAGGAGCACCGTTTCTGCCTGGTCGTCGCGGGTGTGGCCGAGCAGCACGGCGGAGGCGCCGCGGCGTTCGGCGGTGGCGTCGAGCGCGGCGTACCGCGCGTCGCGCGCGGCGGCCTCGGGGCCGCCCTGGCGGCCCACGGTCACGCCGACCGCGTCCACCGGGTCGAGGCCGAGACCGCGCAGCCGGTCGGCGACCTCGGCGGCGCGCACCGAGGAGCCGGCCTGCAGGCCGTGGTCGACGGTGACGGCTCCGGCGCGCACGCCGATGCGTGGGGCCTCGAAGGCGAGGGCGGCGGCCAGCGCCATGGAGTCGGCGCCGCCGCTGCACGCCGCGAGGACGAGCGGGTGCGGGTCGTCGGACGTGCTGAGGATGTCGTGCAGGACGCGGCGGACCGCCAGGCGTATCGCCGCGACCGTGGGATGGGGTCCCATGTCCGGATCCCTCCTGGGGAGGCTGTGAGGGGCTGCAGTGAGCAAGGGGAATGACGCAGGGTGTTCAGATGGTGACAGAAGCCTGGGCATTACCCGAGCATCGCACGCGCCACCCCACCGCTACGGTCCCTCGGACGGGTGAACCCGGAGCCCGGAACGGCCGCGCGAGCCGCCCGGACGGGCCAGTCGCGCCGCCAGGGGCCCCAGCAGCCCCGCGGACCCCACGGCGCCTCCCGGCTCCCCCGGGGCTCCCCCGCCCCCTACGACTCGGCGCGGCCGTGGACCCGCGCGATCCAGTCCGCGGGTTTGGCGATCTCCGCCTTGGTGGGCAGCGTGTTCGGCGAGGTCCACACCCGGTTGAAGCCGTCCATGCCGGTCTCCTCGACCACGGCCCGCACGAAGCGCTCCCCGTCGCGGTACTGGCGCAGCTTGGCGTCCAGGCCGAGCAGCCGTCGCAGCGCCTGGTCCAGGCGGCCCGCGCCGCTCGCCCGGCGCTGGGTGAACTTCTCGCGGATCTCCTCCACCGAGGGCACGACGTCCGGGCCGACGCCGTCCATCACGAAGTCGGCGTGTCCCTCCAGCAGCGACATCACGGCGGTGATCCGGCCGAGGATCTCCCGCTGGGTGGGCGTCTGCACCAGGTCCACCAGGCTGCGGCCGTCGTCGGACGGCTCGTCCTCGCCGCCGGGGCCGGAGAACGACTGGACGGCCTCGCGGACCCGCTCGATCACGGTGGACGCGTCGAGGTCGGTCTCGCCGAGGAATCCCTGGATCTCGCCCTCGATGTGGTCGCGCAGCCACGGCACGGCGGAGAACTGGGTGCGGTGGGTCTCCTCGTGCAGGCACACCCACAGCCGGAAGTCGTGCGGGTCGACGTCGAGTTCGCGCTCCACGTGGACGATGTTCGGGGCGACCAGGAGCAGCCGCCCGGCGCGGGAGGCGCCCGGCGAGGGCTTCACCGGACCGGCCGGCATCTCGCGGGTCGGCGGGGCGAAGGTCTCGTACTGGCCCAGCACCCGGGACGACAGGAAGCTCAGCAGCATGCCGACCTCGACGCCGGTCACCTTGCCGCCGACCGTGCCCAGGACGGCGCCGCCGGGGCCGGCGGGCCGGCGGGCCTGCATCTTGCCGAGCAGCGGTTTGAGGACCTCGCGGAAGCCGGCGACGTTGGCCTTGACCCAGCCGGGCCGGTCCACGATCAGCACGGGGGTGCCGTGCGGCTCGCCGCCTTCCACGTCCCCGTACATCCGGGTGAACGCGCGGACGTGGGCCTCGGAGTCCTGGGCGTGCGTCCTCAGCTCGGCGACGATCCGCCGGGCCTCGTCACGGCTGACCTCCGGCCCCGGCCGGGTGAGGCGCTGCGCGGTCGCCACGGCGAGGTTCCAGTCGACCATCTCGCTTGCACCGATGCTCGTCATGCCTTCACGGTACGTTGCCGCTCCCACTTTGGGGGTTCCCACCGCCCTTTCCAGCCCTCCGCGGGCAGCGTCCCAGCCCTCCGCGGGCAGCGTCCCAGCCCTCCGCGGGCAGCGTCCCAGCCCT
>WRCZ01000114.1 GCA_009783685.1 Actinomycetes bacterium | reverse complement strand
TGCCCCTTGAACAAGGACGGTTCGATCGGAGCGAAGTACCAGGCCGCGGACGGCAACACGGTGCGACCGCCCTGTGGCCTGACCTATCTGAAGTCTTCGGGCCAGGGGAAGTACACCCTGACCGCCACCATCACCTGGAAGGTCTCCTGGGTGGGCAGTGGAGGTACGGGAGGGACTCTGCAGAACGGCGTTTTCGACCTGCCTCAGCAGGTCACCGTCCAGGAGATCCAGGCCATCAACCGCTGACCGGCGCACGCCGGTTCCGCGGCGCGGCGCCGACGCCGCTCACAACGCCTGCGGGAAGTCGAAGAGGCGGTCGGGGTCCAGGCTGGCCTTCACGGAGGCCAGCCTGGCGGCGTTCGGGCCGTAGTAGGCGGTGCGCCAGTTCTTCAGGGTGGGGTCGGTGTAATTGGCGTAGGCGCCGCCGGACGCAGAGCGGCGCAGGTCCCCGTGGGTGGTGTCCAGCCAGGACGTGGAGGACAGGGCGTCCGAGGCGATGTACTGGGCGAGGACGCGCGACGTGCGGTGCGGGAAGGCCGTGGCCGTGGGGGAGGGCCGGTTCACGGCGCCGCCCAGCGCGGTGAGCGCGACGCTGCCCTTGCCGCCGCCGCGCGGGGAGTTGGCGAGCCGGGCGATCTGCCCGACCATGGCCTGGACCGCGGACGCCGGCAGGTCGGCGTCGTAGAAGTCCGAGCGGGCGGTGTACGTCTCGCGGCCCAGGGCGCCACGCGGCGCGAGGTGGCACGCGGCGGCGGACATGCCGGAGCAGCCGGCGTAGTCGAACATCACGTCGACGTAGTCGTGGGGGTGCACCGAGACGGACGTGGCGGGGGCGCCGGAGGCGCTGACGAGGGCGTCGGCCGCCGCGGCGAGGTCGCTCTGGGAGCCGGTGGAGAGCATGGGGACGGCGACGGTCGGAGCCTCGCCGGTGTCGCAGTCCAGGTGCAGCGCCGACCAGATGGGGTCGGGCTGCCGGGGACCCCAGCCCTGCCAGGCCCGCACCACCGCGGCGGCGTGCGCCCAACTCCAGGTGACGTAGCCGGTGACGACGGACACCGGCACCGGGTGCGTGGTGAAGCGCAGCGACGTGACGACCCCGAAGTTGCCGTTGCCGGCACCGCGCAGCGCCCAGAACAGGTCGGGTTCGTGGTCCGCGTCCACCTCGCGGGTGCGGCCGTCGGCCGTGACGATCGTGGCGCCGACGAGGTTGTCGCAGGTGAGTCCCATGGAGCGGCTGAGCACGCCGTGGCCGCCGCCCAGCGTCAGGCCGGAGATGGCGACGGACGGGCAGGAGCCGCCGGGGACCGTGCGGCCCTGGCGGCCGAGGGTGTCGTAGACGTCTATCAGCTTGGCGCCCGCGCCGATGGTGGCGGTGGTGCCGTCCAGGCGGACGGAGTTCAGCTTGGACACGTCGATGATCAGCCGCTTGTCGCCGCTGGACCAGCCCGCGTAACTGTGGCCGCCGGAGCGGATCGCCGGCGTGGTGCGGGTGCGGCGGGCGAAGTCCAGGCAGGCGCGGATGTCGGCGTCGCCCGTGACGTAGGCGATGGCGGCCGGCCGCAGCCCGTCGAAGCGGGTGTTGTAGAGGCGGTGGTCGATCGTGTAGGCGGCGTCGGTGGGGCGGACGAGGTCGCCGTCGAGGGAGGAGGCGAGGGCGTTCCAGTCGGGCTTGACCGGCGGCGCGGAGGAAGAGGAAGAAGGAGAGGCCGGGGGGGTGCTTCCCGGCGTACTGGTGGGCGCCTTGGCGTCGCCGCCGCCCTTCCCGGTGCAGGCGGTCAGCCAGGCGCCGGCCAGCACCGCGCCTCCGGTCCGCAACGCGGTCCGCCGCTCCACCACCGGGCCGTGGGAACGGCCCTGCCCCACCGTCGTCGCATCCGCTGCCGTATCCACAGCCGCATCCCCGCTTCTTGTCACAGGCGCATCGTCGGTAACCGGAGACGCCGAAGCAAGGGTTCCGGTTGCCGACTTTTTCCGGACCTGCTTCCGCGCTGGTCAGCCGCGGTTTTCCCGGATCAGATGGCCGTGTGTTCCTCCGCATCGCGGCGGGCGCGGTCCCGCGCCCGCCGGGCAGGTCCTCTCCAGCCGCACGAGCAGCGGGCCGTGGCGAACGACCCGCGCTCGGAGACGGTGGTGGTGTGTCCCCCGCCGGCCCGATGGCCTTCCGGGGCTGACTGGGCACCCGCGTTTCGCACCCCTCCACGGTAACGGGCGTGACGGCCTGCGGAAGACCGTCGTTAGCCGGTTGGCAGCAGGCCGCAGGGCCTGGTTCCGGCCATACGGCGGTGCAGGGATGGACAGGTGATGGTGGCAGCGGCGACGGTGCGTCGGCAGGAGGTGACGAGGGCCACAGCGGCCCTCGCGGCGGTGTGCACGGCGGCGGTCCTGACGGCCGGCTGCGGTGGCAGCGGAGTCGCCGCCGAGCGCCCGGCGGGCGACGGCAAGGCTCCCGTGGTCCCGGCGAGCACCGTGGCGGGCGCCGCGGACGCGCTGGTGCGGGCGGGCAGCTCGCAGGTGACCACGTCGATGCGGATGGCCAGCGGCGGCACGTGGCTGACCATCACCGGTTCCGGCGACTTCGACTTCGCCCGGCGGCAGGGCGAGCTGACCCTGGTGCTGCCCAAGGACGCGGCCGGCGCCGAGGAGCACCGGCCGATCACCGAACTCCTCCTGCCCGGGGCCCTGTACATGAAGGACAGGGGCGAGGGCGTGCCGGCCGGCAAGTGGGTGCGGGTCGACACCACGCGGCTCGCGGACGGCAACCTCGTCACCGGCGGCGCCACCGAGCCGCTGGCCGCCGCGGAACTGCTGCGCGGGGCGCAGGCGGTGACGTACGTCGGCGAGGAGACCCTGCGGGGGACGAAGGTCCGGCACTACCGCGGCGTGGCCGACATCGCGCGGGCCGCGCGGGCGGAGGGGACGGCGGGCGGCCCGGGCGGCAGCCCGCTGGCCGCGGCCGCCAAGGGGTTCACGGTGACGAGCGTGCCCTTCGACGCGTGGCTCGACGCGCAGGGGCGGCTGCGCCAGGTGAGCCAGCAGTTCACGTTCAGCTCGGCGGGCGCCAGGGAGAGCGCGGGGCAGAATGTGACAGTGGTCTCAACCACCCGGTTCGACCGGTTCGGTACCCCGGTGTCGGTGATCATGCCGCGACCTGCGGACATCTGGACCGGAAAGATCGTTTCCCGTCAAGCCGGCTGAGGCCAGGTCGAATCGGGCCGCTGCGAAATGGTCCATCCGTGCCATGCGCACGCCGGGCCCGGTCCTTACGCTGGTACCGCTCCAGCCGCTCGCCCGCAGCCGCGCACCCGCGGCCGCCGTGGCGCACAGGACGGGACGAGGAGGTGCGTGTGGTGCCGACGCTCCTGGCTTCGGTGCGCGACGACGACCAGGTCCGGGTCGCTCTCGCCGAGATCGAGCTCTGCGGCGAGCTGATGATCGCCGCGTCCGCCAGCGCCGAGGAACGGCTCAGCCCGGCCCGCATCGACGAGGTCCTGGACGTCGCCAGGGCCGCGCTGCCCAGCGCCAACTGACCCGGGCCGGCCGGCCCGGGCCCGCGCTCCCCGGAAGCCCTCTCAGGTCCGCAGCAGCCGCGCTATCGCCGCCGTCGCCTCGGCCACCTTCTCGTCGATCTCCGGTCCGCCGCCGACCGCCGCGGCGGCCACGCAGTGCCTCAGGTGCTCCTCCAGCAGCTGGAGGGCGAAGGACTGCAGCCCCTTGGTACTGGCCGAAACCTGGGTGAGGATGTCGATGCAGTAGACGTCCTCCTCGACCATCCGCTGCAGACCGCGGATCTGTCCCTCGATCCGGCGCAGACGCTTCAGGTGGGACTCTTTGTCATGACTGTAGCCATGCGGCCCGGACGGCTTCACAATCTCCCCCGCGACGCTTTCCGTGGTCATCCCGCCTGCCCGCCCTTCCTGTCCCGTTATACCCCCGATGGGTATAGCTTACCGAATCGCTATGATGTGCGAGGCATCCCCCGTGAGGAGGACTTCGTGCCGTGGGCGACACTGGATGACGCCGGTTAGCCGTGGCCGGATGATGCGCCTAGCATCAACGAGACCGAATCCCTGCACACCGCATGCACCCCGAGGACCAAACGTGCGCTTTCGTCTGACCCCCAGGGAGACGAGCTTCTACGACATGTTCGCCGCATCCGCGGACAACATCGTCACCGGTTCGAAGCTCCTCATGGAACTCCTCGGGGCCGATTCGGCCACCAGGACCGAGATCGCTGAGCGGATGCGCGCGGCGGAGCACGCAGGGGACGACGCGACCCACGCGATCTTCCACCAGCTCAACTCCTCCTTCATCACGCCCTTCGACCGGGAGGACATCTACAGCCTCGCCGGCTCCCTGGACGACATCATGGACTACATGGAGGAGGCCGTTGACCTGGTCGTCCTCTACAACATCGAGGAGCTGCCGAAGGGCGTCGAGCAGCAGATCGAGGTGCTGGCGCGGGCGGCGGAGCTGACCGCGGAGGCCATGCCCAACCTGCGCACCATGTCCAACCTCACCGAGTACTGGATCGAGGTCAACCGCCTGGAGAACCAGGCCGACCAGATCCACCGCAAGCTGCTGGCGCAGCTGTTCAACGGCAAGTACGACGCGATCGAGGTCCTCAAGCTCAAGCAGATCGTGGACGTCCTGGAAGAGGCCGCCGACGCCTTCGAGCACGTGGCGAACACCGTGGAGACCATCGCGGTCAAGGAGTCCTGACCTACGTGGACACCTTTGCCCTGGTCGTGACCATCGCGGTCGCGCTCTTCTTCACCTACACCAACGGTTTCCACGACTCCGCCAACGCCATCGCCACCTCGGTGTCCACCCGGGCGCTCACGCCCAAGGCGGCGCTGGCGATGGCCGCGGTGATGAACCTGCTGGGCGCGTTCCTGGGCCAGGGGGTCGCCCAGACCGTCAGCAAGGGCCTGATCGCGACCCCGACCGGTCCGCACGGCATGGCGGTGCTGTTCGCGGCGCTCGCCGGCGCGGTCGTGTGGAATCTCACCACCTGGTACTTCGGCCTGCCCTCCAGCTCCTCGCACGCGCTGTTCGGCGGGCTGGTCGGCGCGGCCCTGGCGGGCGGCACGGCGGTGCACTGGAACGGCGTGGTGGACAAGGTCGTCGTCCCGATGTTCCTGTCGCCGGTGGTCGGTCTGCTCGTCGGCTACCTGATCATGCTGGCGATCCTGTGGTTCTTCCGCCGCGCCAACCCGCACAAGGCCAAGCGCGGCTTCCGGATAGCGCAGACCATCTCCGCGGCGGCGATGGCCCTCGGCCACGGCCTCCAGGACGCCCAGAAGACGATGGGTGTCGTGGTGCTGGCGCTGGTGATCAACGACCCGAGCCGCGGGTTCGGCATTCCGGTGTGGGTCAAGATCGTCTGTGCGGTGATGATGTCGCTCGGCACCTACGCCGGCGGCTGGCGGATCATGCGCACCCTGGGCCGCCGGATCATCGAGCTGGACCCGCCGCAGGGCTTCGCCGCCGAGACGACCTCGGCCGGCATCCTCTACACGACCGCGTACCTGTTCAAGGTGCCGGTCTCCACCACCCACGTGATCACCTCGGCGATCATGGGCGTGGGTGCCACGAAGCGGGTGAAGGCGGTCCGCTGGGGCGTGGCCAAGAACATCGTCGGCGGCTGGTTCATCACCATGCCGGCCGCGGGCGTCGTGGCGGCCCTGCTCTTCTGGCTGGTGAAGCTGGCCTTCGGCTGACCGCGCCTGGCGCGCGGGGTGCGCGCAGGGTGCACGCGCGGTGTCGCGGACGGGATCAGGCCCCGTCCCCCGGTGAGGGGGACGGGGCCTGCGCCTTGCGGTGGCACCGCCATGCAGCACCGCACGGCGGCTCTGATCATCCGAAGCGGCCGGAGATGTAGTCCTCGGTGGCCTGCACGGACGGGTTGGAGAAGATCCGCTCGGTGTCGTCGATCTCGATCAGCTTGCCGGGCTGTCCGACGCCCGCCAGGTTGAAGAAGGCGGTGCGGTCCGACACGCGCGCGGCCTGCTGCATGTTGTGCGTGACGATGACGATGGTGAACCGGGTCTTCAGCTCGCCGATCAGGTCCTCGATGGCGAGGGTGGAGATCGGGTCGAGCGCCGAGCACGGCTCGTCCATCAGCAGCACCTGCGGCTCGACCGCGATGGCGCGGGCGATGCACAGCCGCTGCTGCTGGCCGCCGGACAGGCCCGAACCGGGCTTGTTCAGGCGGTCCTTGACCTCGTTCCAGAGGTTGGCGCCCTTCAGCGACTTCTCGACGATCGCGTCGAGCTCGCCCTTCTTGCGGACGCCGTTGAGCTTCAGGCCGGCCGCCACGTTGTCGTAGATCGACATGGTGGGGAACGGGTTGGGGCGCTGGAAGACCATGCCGACGGTGCGGCGCACGGTGACCGGGTCGACGCTGGAACCGTAGAGGTTCTCGTCGTCGAGCATCACCTTGCCCTCGACGCGGCCGCCGGGGGTCACCTCGTGCATGCGGTTCAGGGTGCGCAGGAAGGTGGACTTGCCGCAGCCGGACGGGCCGATGAAGGCGGTCACCGAACGCGGCTCGACGGTCATGGAGATGTCGTCGATCGCACGGTGGTTGCCGTAGAAGGCGGAGAGGCCGCTGACGTCGATTCGCTTGGCCATGGGGATCACTTCTTTTCTACGAGGTCTGCTGATGGCCGCATCACGCGACCTGCCACGCGGCGGAGCCGCACGATCAACGCTTCGGGGCCTTCCAGCGGGCGATGCCGCGGGCCACGAGGTTGAGGATCATCACGAACGCGATGAGGACCAGAGCTGCGCCCCAAGCGCGGCTGTACGACGGGTCGTTGCCGTTCTGCCACTGCTGGTAGATGTAGTACGGGAGCGACGACTGCGGTCCGTGGAACGGGTTCGTGTTGATCAGGTTGCTGCCGAACACCAGCAGGGCGATCGGGGCGCTCTCACCGGCGATGCGGGAGATGGCCAGCATGACGCCGGTGGTGATGCCGCCGACCGCGGTCGGGATGACCACCTTGGTGATCGTGCGCCACTTCGGCACGCCGAGCGCCAGGGACGCCTCGCGCAGCTCGTTGGGCACGAGCTTGAGCATCTCCTCGGTGGAGCGCACGACGACCGGCATCATCAGGATGGCCAGCGCGAGCGAGCCGGCGAAGCCGGAGGCCGGGGCCGAGCCGACGACCACGAACCACAGCGACAGGATGAACAGACCGGCGACGATCGACGGCACACCGGTCATCACGTCCACGAAGAACGTCACCCACTTCGCCAGCGTGCCCCGGCCGTACTCGACCAGGTAGACGGCGGTGAGTATGCCGATCGGGGCGGCGATGACGGTGGCGATGGCGACCTGCTCCAGGGTGCCGATGATGGCGTGGTAGACGCCGCCGCCGGGCTGGATGGTCAGCACGTTGTTCATGGAGTGGCTCAGGAAGGTGCCGTCCAGCACCTTCACGCCCTTGCTGATGGTGGTCTGCACCAGGGAGTACAGCGGGATGACGGCGAGCACGAAGCTCGACCAGATCAGGCTGGTGGCCACGCGGTCCTTGGCCTGGCGCCGGCCCTCGACGCGGGCGGTGATGACGTAGGAGCCGACGACGAACAGCAGCAGGGCGATCAGGCCCCACTGGATGTGGCTGCTCAGCCCGGCGCCGGCGCCGATGCCCACGCCGATGGCGATGGCTCCGGCGGCGATGGCCAGCGGGCTCCACTTGGGCAGCCGGCGGCTGGCCAGCCGGGTGGGGGCGGCGACGCCGGGGGTGGGCTTGGCGTCCGAGATGCTGTGGCTCATGCGTTGGCCCCCGAGTACTCCTTGCGCCGGGCGATGATCAGCCGGGCCGTGCCGTTGACGAGCAGGGTGATGACGAACAGGACGAGGCCGGACGCGATCAGCGCGTCGCGGCCGAACTCGTCGGCCTCACCGAACTTGGCGACGATGTTCTGCGAGAAGGTGCCGCCGACCGGGTCCAGGATGTGCGCGGACAGCACCGGCGAGGCGGACAGCACGGTGGCGACGGCCATGGTCTCGCCGAGCGCGCGGCCCAGGCCCAGCATGGAGGCGCTGATGATGCCGGAGCGGGCGAAGGGCAGCACCGACAGCCGGATGACCTCCCAGCGGGTGGCGCCGAGCGCCAGCGCCGCCTCCTGGTGCATCTTCGGCACCTGGTTGATCACTTCGCGGCTGACGTTGGTGATGATCGGCAGGATCATGATCGCCAGCAGGATGCCCACGGTGAACAGCGAGCGGGGCGCCGAGTTGGGGTCCGACTTGTGGAAGATGAGCGTCCAGCTCAGGTAGTCGTCCAGCCAGAGGTTCAGGCCCCGCAGGTGCGGGACCAGGAACAGCGCGCCCCACAGGCCGTAGACGATGCTGGGCACCGCGGCGAGCAGGTCGATGACGTACGCGATGGGTCCGCCGAGGCGGCGCGGCGCGTAGTGGGTGATGAACAGCGCGATGCCGAGCGCGATCGGGACGGCGATGATCATCGCGATGATCGAGCTGATGACGGTGCCGTAGGCCAGCACCGCGATGCCGAAGACCGGCGGGTTCAGGCTCGGCGTCCACTCGAACGTGGTGAGGAAGTTGCCGTGGTCCTTGGAGATCGCGTGGACCGCGCGGACCGTCAGGAAGACGGCGATGGCGGCCATGACGACCAGCAGCAGGATCCCGGAGCCGCGGGAGAGGTTCGCGAAGACGCGGTCGCCCGGGCGGGTCACGGTGGCCGCCTTGCGCGGTGGCGCGGCGGCAGGGGGCGTTTCGATGGTTGTCATGAAGAGTCACTCCGGTCTGGGTGGGGGAGGAGCGCTCCCCCGGCGGCGGTGCACCGGATGTACGACGGGTCCCGCGCCGTCGAGGCCGCGGGACCCGTCGCGTGGATCAGGAAAGGGCGGCGATGGAGGCGCGCACCTTGGTGGCGATCTCGGTCGGCAGCGGGGCGTAGCCGGCCGTGGACAGCTGCTGCTGGCCGCCGTCGCTCGCGATGTAGTTCAGGAACGACTTGGTCAGCGGCAGGGTGCTGGCCTTGTTGCCCTTGTCGCAGGCGATCTCGTAGGTGACCAGGACGATCGGGTAGGCGTTGTCGGCCTTGGTGGTGTACGCGGCACCCAGGTCGAGCGCCAGGTCCGAGCCGGTGCCGACGACCTTGGCCTGCGCGATGCCGGCGGAGGCGTTCTGCGTGGTGGCCTCGACCGGCTGGGAGGCGCCGGTGGCGATCTTGACGGTCGGGATGCTCTGCGAGGTCGCGTAGGAGAGCTCGAAGTAGCCGATGGAGCCCTCGGTCTGCTTGACCAGCGCGGAGACGCCGGAGGACTTCGCGGCGGCCTGGCCGCCCTTGGCGGCCCACGCCTTGGCGTGCTCGTACGGCCAGTCGGCCTTGGCGGCGCCGCTCAGGTACTTGGTCAGGTTGTCCGTGGTGCCGGAGTCGTCCTGGCGGTGCACGGTCTGGATCTTGGTGCTCGGCAGGGTGGCGCTCGGGTTGAGGGCCTTGATCGCCTTGTCGTTCCAGGTGGTGATCTTGCCGTTGAAGATCTTGGCGATCGTGGACGCGTCCAGGACCAGGCCGTTGACGCCGGGCAGGTTGTAGCCGATGGCGATCGGGCCGCCGACCATCGGGATGTTGATGCCCTGGCCGCCGGAGCAGACCTTCTTGGAGGAGGTGACCTCTTCCGGCTTCAGCGGGGAGTCGGAGCCGGCGAAGGCGTCCGTGCCCTGGTTGAAGTCGATGATGCCCTCACCGGAGGAGGACGTCTTGTAGTTGATCGTCGCGCCGTTGCACGCCTGCTGGTAGTTCTTGACCCACGCCTCGATGGCGTTCTGCTGCGCGCTGGAGCCCGACGCCAGCAGCTGGCCCTGGGCGCAGGAGATGCCCGACGCGTTGGCGCTGCTGCTGCCGCTCGGCTGACCGCTCGAGGAGGGCGTGCTGCTGCTGCCGCCGTTGTTGTCCGAACCGCACGCGGTGAGGACCAGAGCGCCGGTAATCGCGACCGCGCCGACGGTCAGGGCCTGCAGCCCGCTCTTACGCTGAAGCTTCACCTTCGAGTGTTCCTTCCGAAAGCCCGCCGGTGGACGGCGAAGCAGAGGGTTGTGGTTCTGCATCCACCCGGCGGCACATCGCTCACCGGTACGGCCGAAATTAGGCAGATCAGGTGAAGCGGCTGACGGAGGCGGGTGAACGCGAGGTGAACCTCGTCTATCAGCCTGGTGGCTGCCCCTTGGGACGTCATACGGAGTGTCGTCCAAGGGACACATGGGGTTTACGGAAAAGGTCCGATAACGACCGGATCACAGGGGGGTCACGGACATTTCGGGTCCTGTCGGGGCGTCCGCGACGGCCGGAACGGATCGCGCGGGCGGGCTCCGTCAAGGCGTCCGATCAAGGTTCGGCGGCCGGGGAAGGCTCGGCTACGGCTGGGGCCGGGTGGCAGCGGGGCGGACCCGGATCACGGCGTGACGGCTTCCAGGAACGCGTCCACCAACGGGCGGTCGCGGTCGTGGGTGAGCCGGTGCCGGGCCGCGGCCGGCGGCAGCCAGACCACCCGGTCCACCTCGCGGTTGGGCGTGAAGCCGCCGTCGACCGCCTCCGCGGACCAGTAGCGGACCTCCTTCGGGCGCCCCTCCACCAGATAGCGGCTGGCCGGCAGCGACGCGCCCAGCACGCACCGCATGCCGGTCTCCTCGTGGGTCTCGCGCACCGCGGCGGCGGCGAAGTCCTCGCCGCGCTTCAACTTGCCCTTGGGCAGGCTCCAGTCGTCGTACCGGGGGCGGTGCACCAGCGCGATCTCGACCTTGCCGTCGGCCGCGGAACGGCGCCACAGCACCGTGCCGGCCGCGCGGACGGTCGTCACACCCCCGGCGTCCGGGCCCGTCATTCGGCGCGCGCCCCCGGAACGGCGGCGGCCCTGGCCGCCGGCTCCTGCTCCTCCTGCTGGTCCTGCTCCCGCTGCTTCGCCGGCTCGTCCTGCTCCGGCACCGACTGCCACAGGCGGGAGAACGCGAACCGGGCGGCCTCGACCTCGTGCCGCTGGTCGGCGTGCAGCACCCCCAGCGCGTACGCCGTCGCCGGGGCGATCCGCGGGGTGCGGGCCGCCGCGGTGACCGCCGCGGCCGACTCCGCGGCCTCGTGGTGCTGCTGGAGCAGCCGTCCGGCGTCGGCGGTGAGGGCCGGGTCGCCGGCCGGGCCGGCACCGGGCACCTCCGCCGCGTAGCGGCTCAGCCGCAGCAGGATCCGCACCTGGTGCCAGGGCGCGTCCTGGAGGTCGGTGGTCAACTCGGCGCCCAGGGACGCCTGGACCGCCTCCGCGTTGTACGGCAGCGAGGCCCGGTTCAGCGGCAGCGCGGCGGCCGCGTCGGCGAGCCGCTGGTGCGCCTGGCCGGCCAGCGGCGGCAGCACCAGGCCCGCCGGGCCCGCGGCGGCCGCGGTCAGCGGCACGTCGGAGGCGAGCACGGCGACCGCGTCGGCCAGCGCGTGGAAACGCGCGGAGCCCAGCGCCTGGAGCGTCGCGGAGTGCGCGCGGGTGCGGGCCAGGGTGAGCTGGCGTTCCAGCAGGGCGCCGGCGCGGGCCGCGCCGAGTGCCAGCGGGCCGCCGTTCGCGGCCGGCGTGGCGGCGCCCTCCACGGCGCCCGCGGCCGACAGCCGCCGCAGCGCCTCCAGCAGGCGGTCCAGCCGGGCGGTGTACTGCGGTTCGCGCCCCAGCGTCGCCGACAGCCAGCCCAGCTCGGCGCGGAGCGGCTCGGCCCATGCCTCGTCCGTCAGCGGCCCGTAGGTGTGCAGCACGCCGGCGATGCGCCGGGCGCTGCCGCGCAGCAGGGCGTCCCACGTGCCGTCGCCCTCGCCGCGCAGGCTCAGCCCGCGCAGGAACGCGGTGGCCTGGGCCTGGAGATAGCCGGTCAGCGCGTCCGCCGCGGTGCCGGGGTCGCCCGGCTCGGCGACGGCGTCCGCGGTCACGCCGTCCGGCGCGGTGGAAGCGGAGGGTTCTGCGTGATTGGGGGACGTCGCCGGGCCGGACGGGTGTGCGGGGGTCCGCGGCGGTGCGGACGCCGATGGTGCGGACGCGGCCCGGGAGGCTGCCGGGGACGCGGTCCGCGGTGCGTGACCCGCCGGTGCCGCCTGACCTGCCGCCGCGGCCGGGGGCGCCGTCCTGCCGTCCCGTGCCGGAGGGGGTACCGCCGGGCTCGCGCCCGCCGCTGCCGTGCCGCTGGCCACTGTGCTGCTCCCCGTGTCCCCGTCGTCCGCGCTGGTGCGCGCGGTGTGCCTACCCGGCGTGCCGCCGGAACCGGAGGCGGCGCCTGCGGCGGCCGCTCCGGCGGCCGGCGTCGCCCGGCCTGCTGTCGTGCCGCTGATGCTGCCCCCGCCGCCGGCGGCGGTGCCGCCACCGCTGCCGTGCGGGGCGCCGGCGGCGTCCGCTGCCGGTGCCCGTCCGGTGGGCATGGCCGCGCCGGGCGGGCCGGCGGCCGATGCGGCGGCCGCCACCCCGTCCGGCCACGGCAGGCCGCGTGCGGCCACCGTGCCGGCCGCGGGGCCGCCGCTCAGGGGCGGGCGTTCCGCGCCGGGAACGTCACGTCGCTGCTGATGGGCCACGCCGGCGCCTCCGGGCGTCGATGAGCATCTCCTGGACGTTGCGCAGCGGGCGACCCTCGGAGTCGGT
>WRCZ01000113.1 GCA_009783685.1 Actinomycetes bacterium | reverse complement strand
GCCGGTACGGCTCCACGCCTCAGGCAACCGCCAGAACGCGGCGCGGCGCGGCGTGCAGCGGCGCGGCGAGGTCGGCGAGCGCGGCCTCCAGGCCGTGCAGGTGGGCCAGCGCGCGGTCGGCCCGCGGGCAGGGAGCCGGCGCCGCGGAACCCCGCGACCCGGCCACGACCAGCGGTTCGACGGCGACCCGCGGTTCGCTCGCAGCCCGCGGTCCGTTCGCGGCACGGCGCGCGCTCACCGGCTGCCCCTCGCTCACCGGCCGCGGCCTGGTCGCGGTCACCAGGCCAGCCCCGCTCGACAGTTCCGCCGCGGTCACCAGGCCGTCCGCGCGGGGCAGTTCGGCTGCGGCCACCAGGCCGTCCGCGCGCGGCCATTCCTCCGCCGTCGCCAGACCAGCCCCACCCGGCAGCTTCACCCCGGCCACCAGGCCGTCCGCGCGCGGCCATTCGTCCGCCGTCACCAGACCAGCCCCACCCGGCAGCTCCACCCCGGCTACCAAGCCGTCCGCGCGCGGCCATTCCTCCGCCGTCACCAAGCCGTCCGCGTACGGCCGTTCGGCCGCCGACCGCAGGTGCGGCGCGGCGCTGGTGCCGGCCGGTGCGAGCAGCCGCAGCACCGCGTGCTCCACGCGGCGGCAGGCGGCGCGCAGCCGGTCGTCCTGGCCGGCGCCGGGGTGCGCGGCGGTCTCGGCGAGGCCGCGCACCTGGTGGGCGCAGGCGTCCAGGAGTTCCAGCACCCGCCGGGCCCGGTGGCGGCGGGCGCGCAGCGGGCTGAGCGGGTGGACCAGCGGCGCGACCGAGGCGCGGACGCGGCCGAGCACCACGTCGAGTTCGGCGGCCCGCGCGGCCACCCCGGCGCCGTGCGGGTCGTCCAGGCTCGCGGCGGCCTCCCGCACGGTGTGCAGGGCGCGCTGGATCCAGGCGTCGGTGGCGGCGTGCGTGGTCACCGGCAGAACCAGCAGCACGGCCAGCGCCGCGGCGACCGCGCCGGCGCCCGTCTCCTCCATCCGCAGCACCAGCAGCCCGGGGTGCAGGACGCCCAGCAGCCCGTACAGCGATCCGGCCATGACCGTCACGAAGAACGTCATCCAGCTGTAGGAGACCGGGGCGCTGTAGAAGATGCCGAAGACGCAGGCGGCGACCAGGAGCAGCGAGGGGGCGGTCGCGCCGTGCAGCGGGACGGCCAGGGCGAAGCCGGCGGCGATCCCGGTGGCGGTGCCCAGCACGCGGCGGAAGCCGCGCACCAGCGTCTCGCCGCGCGAGGCGGTGTTGACGAAGATCCACCAGGTGGTGGCGACCGCCCAGTACCAGCGGTCGGCGGACACGGCCTCGCCCAGGGCGAGCGCCGCCGCGGCGGCCGTCGCCGCCTGCACGGCCTGGCGGGTGGTGGGGCGGCGCAGCCCGCGCGGCTGCGGCAGGTCCACGGCGGGTGGCGGCGTGCCGCCGCGCTCGTAGCACCACAGGCCGAAGCGGACGGCCGCCGCGCAGCCCAGGCCGAGGGCGAGGGCCGCGACGAGTTCCGGCAGGTCGGCGGGGACGGCGTGCAGGAACTGGGCGACGAAGAACATCATGAAGGCGAAGACACCGAGCGCGTGGCCGCGCGGCCCCCAGCGCCGGGCGTAGACGCCGGCGCCCACCACGGCGACGAACGCCGCGTCGCGGAGCAGGGGGTGCGGGTGGAGGAAGGCGGCGGCCGCGAGCACCGGGAGGCCCACGGCCGGCAGCAGGGCGGTGGTGACCGCCTGCCGCCGCACGGTCGGGTCGGCGACGGTGAAGAAGGCGAGCAGCGCGGCCAGGCCGCCGCCGCAGGCGGCGGGCGCCGGGAGCCCGGCGAGCACGATGGCGGCGACGGCCGCCGAGATGCCCAGCAGGGCCCGGGCCGCGAAGCGCAGCCGGGCACGGCCGGGGTCCGGTGCGACGAACATCCTCTTCACCTGTGCGGTCCCACCCCTGTCCGGTCGGTGTCGGCGCCCGCGGCGGGCACCTGCCGCCGGGCATGACAAAGGCGTTGCGGGGACCCGCAACGCCATCGTCACCACCAGGAAAGCACCTGTCGCGGTGGTGGCTCAAACCGTTCGCCGTGGACTGGGCCATTGGTACGGTGATCTCGCCGGATACTCGACCATGAAGGGACCAGTGGCCCATGCCCGTCGACGCCCTGGACGCGCGGATCCTGCGGTTGCTGCTGGAGCAGCCGCGCACCAGCGTCCGCGAGTACGCCCGCATCCTCGGCGTCGCCCGCGGCACCCTGCAGGCGCGGCTGGACCGGATGGAACGGGACGGGGTGACGACGACGGCCGGCCCGCGGATCTCGCCCGCCGCGCTCGGTCACCCGGTGCTGGCGTTCGTCCGTATCGAGGTCACCCAGGGACATCTGGACGCCGTGGGGCAGGCGCTCGCCGCGGTGCCGGAGATCGTCGAGGCGCACTCGATCACCGGCGGCGGCGACCTGCTGACCCGGGTCGTGGCCCGGGACAACGCCCACCTCGAGGACATCATCCAGCAGTTGATCCAGCTGCCGGGCGTCGTCAGGACCCGGACCGAGATCGCGCTGCGCGAGCGGGTGGCGGCGCGGGTGCTGCCGCTGGTGGAGGCCGTGGGACGGTCCGCGCCGGACGGGCAGCGGGCGCCACGGTAGCCGCACGCCGTCCCACGCGTATGCCGCGGACCCGTTCTTCCCTCTGGCGGACGCGCGTAGAAACGCGCATCATGGCTGATGTTCCACCTGCACTGCCGACTCGTCCGACACACGTACGGCGCAGTTGGAGATCCCTTTTCCGGTCCGTCGCGGCCCCCCACTCCACGACGGAGCTGTGCCGTTTCCTATTTGTCATGCACAGGTCATTCCTGTGTCAGTGAAGGAGTTCGACATGGCTTGCGGATCGACCAGCCTGTGGGCCGGTGAGACGACCTGGTTCTGCTGCGGCGGAGCCTGGGGCCCGTGTGGCAGCGCCGGCGGCGGCGCCTGCGGCACCTGCCAGTCCAACGCCCACCAGGCCGCCTGGCCCAACGCGTCCCAGGCGTGCTGGGACATCACCCGTCCCGACCTCTGCGGCGAGAACATGGCGCGCCGCGGCTGCGGTTCGGTGATGAACGTCAAGCACCAGTGCTCGGGCGCCACCGTGTGCGTCACCGTCTCCGACTGCGGCCCGCGCACCAAGAGCTTCTGCGGCGAGGCCACTTGCTGCAACGGCGCCTGCCGCACCAACCGCGTCATCGACCTGACCCCCGCCGCCTTCTCGGCGATCGGGAACCTCAGCTCGGGCAAGCTGCCCGTCTACATCTACGAGTGACCGCCGGCACCCATCAGGAAGGAGCAGGACCGACATGAGCAACGACACCCCGGACCGCCGCGGCCTGGACCGCCGGCGCTTCCTCACCACGGCCGCGCTCGGCGGCGCCACCATCGTCGGCGCCTCGGCGCTGGGCGGCCTCGACGCCGACGCCGCGTTCGCCGCGCCGATGCCCTCGCTGGACCCGGCGATCGCCAAGTCGGCGTTCGCCGAGGGCCGGATCTCCCAGATCAACGGCAGCGTGCTGGAGGTCGCCGGCTCCTACGGCGACCGTCACCTGATCCAGCTCACCAACGCCACCAGCATCTGGAAGCTGCGCCCGACCACCGCCGCGGACATCAAGGTCGGCGACGGCCTGTACGCCCGCGGCGTCGACATGCCGGACGGCACGATCGCCGCCGACGCGGTGTGGGTCAACATCGTCAACCTCTACTGCACCGTCAAGGGCATCGCCAAGGACCGGCTGCACCTCACCCACGGCGCGCAGGAACACGCCGTGGTCGGCCGGATCGTCGGCGACACCACCACCGCCTCGTACCTCGGCGGGGCCCTGACCTCCGACCTGTCGCGGGTGCGGATCGGCCAGTCCGCCCAGATCCTGGGTGCCTGGCGGCCCGACGACGACTCCATCGACATCGCCCGCGTCACCGTCGGCCACTGAGGAGGTGCGATGATCCCGATCGTCTCCGACCTCGCCCCGCTGGTGTGCGGCGTGCTGCTGGCGGTGACCGGCGCGAGCAAGCTCTTCGGCCGGCGCACCGCCCAACTGGCCGCCAACACCGTGCTGGTGCGGGTCCTCAACGACGGCCGGCGGGCCGGGCTGGCGCTGCGCGCGGTGGGCGCGGCCGAACTGGCCGTCGCCGCCGCTCTGCTGGCCGTGCCCGACACGGTGGCGCCCGGCGCGGCCACCGCGGCGCTGGGCGCCGGGTTCGTCGCCTACCTCGGCTATGCCAGGGCGACGGCGCCGGAGTCGTCCTGCGGGTGCAGCGCCAAGGCCGAAGGGCCCATCGGCGTACGCTCCTTCGCCCGCGCGGGCCTGGTGCTGCTGGGCGGTGCGGTGGCGGCGACCGCCTCCGGCCCCTGGTGGAGCGAGGCGGGCCGGCGGCCCGGCTGGTCCGTGGCCTTCGTGGCGGCCGCCGCCGTGCTGCTGTGCGCGGTGTCGGCGGACCTGGACCACCTGTGGCTGCTGCCGCTGCGCCGGCTGCGGATCAGGGTGTTCGGCAACCCGCTGGCCGGCGCGGGCGGCGGCCCGGTGCCGGTGGTCGCCTCGGTGGAGCTGCTGGAGCAGTCCCTGGCCTGGCAGGCCGCCTCGCCCATCGTCCGGTCGGCGCTGCTGGACCACTGGGACGACGAGGGCTGGCGGCTGCTGCGGTTCGCCGGGGTGTACGAGGCCCCGGGCCGCGGTGCCCGTCCGGTGAACGTGCTGTTCGCGCTGGACCTGGCGGCCAGCATCGACACCACGGCCAGCCCGGCGGTGCGCGTGTCGGTGATCGACGACGACACCGACGAGCTGGTGCCGGTCGACCTGCTGGCCGCCACCGGCGCCAGGACCGTGCTGCCGATGGCGCGCTGAACCCGCGCCACGCGCACGCGGCCCCGGGCGGGAGGCACCTCGCCCGGGGCCGCGTGTGTTCCGCCGGTCTGCTACTGCGGCGGGTAGCCGACCGGGGTGTCCGCGTACGAGCCGTACACGCGCATCTCCGCGGCGGCCGCGAACGGCTGCCCGTTGAGCGCGTTGAGCGCGGTGAACCGCACGTACGAGGCCCGCGTGGAGGTGAAGTCGATCTGCTGCATCTGCGGCGAGTCGACCAGGGTGCCCTGCGCCACGGTCCGCCACGTCGTCCCGTCGTCGGAGACCGCCACCTGGTAGCCGGCGACCCGGCCGTTGGGGCCGCCGCTCTGCCGGTCGAGGTAGCCGAAGCCGTCGATGTCGGCGGGGCCGTTCAGCTTGAGCGTCACCCAGTGCGGGTAGGGCGCGTCCGCGTCGGTGTAGTCGGTGTGCCAGATGGTGCCCGGGTCACCGTCGAGCACGTTCCCGACCGGGCCCTCGGCCGCTCCCGAGGAGAGGTTCTCCGAGTCGGCGGTCGCCGTCATGGTGCTCGGCGAGAGCACCGCGCGGGTGGCGACCGTGGCCTTGGCGTCCGCCGACACCGACTTGGCGGCACCGCCGTTGGTGTACGAGGCGGTGGCCTGCCACGTCGCGGAGGTGCCCGCGGCGCCGGCCGGCGCGGTCAGCAGCCAGGTGGTGCTCACCGAGGCGCCCGGCGCGACCTTCGCGAAGGCGTTGCCGCCCTGCTGGGCGACCGCGGCGGTCCAGCCCTGCGGCAGGCCGTCGAAGGTGACCCGCACGTCGGTGGCGTCGGTCAGCTCGCTGTTGGTGAACGTGGTGACGTACGCGCTCGCAACACCCGGGCTCAGCTCGGCGCCGGTCGGGGTGGTGACGCTCGCGCAGGCCGGGCCCTGGCTCGCCGGACCCAGGTCGGTGACCTTGAAGTCGTCGAGCACGAAGTCGGTGCCCGCCGCGCCGCCGAGCTTGCGCAGGCCCACCCAGGTGTCGCCGCAACCCGCGGTGATCTCCTTGGAGTAGGTGGCGGTGTCCAGCGCGGGCGCCAGCACGTCGCGGGTCACGTCCTTCGAGGCGACCTTGCCGCCGCCGACGGTGTCCGCGCCGGTTACCCAGGCCCACTGACCGTCGACGTTGGTCTGGTAGCGGAACGAGACCGCGTACCGGTGGCCGGCGACGAAGGGCACGGTGGCCGGGACCGTCCGGTAGACCAGCCCGGTGTTCTCCTCGTGGGCCTTGAGCGAGTGGCTGCCGTCCAGGACGTCGTCCACCGCCTTGCCGTTGAGGGTGCCGGAGTTGTACGGCGAGTAGGTGTTCTTCCACTCCTTCTGGCTGTAGGGGGCGTGGAGGTCGCTGATGCTGGTCCGCGGGTCGGTGATGCCGCCCGCGTCACCCTTGACGAACGGGCCCCAGCCGGGCTGGTTGCCCTCGAAGTCGTCCGCGGCGATGACCGTCGCGCCGGCGGCCGGCGCCGGCAGCGGCGCGGTGGTGTCGGCCATCAGGCGCAGGTCGTCCAGCGTGACGGCGGCCTCGCCCGGCACCGCGGAGACGGCGACGCTGACGGTGCCGCCGGGCGGCGCGGTGAAGGACACCGAGGCGCGCTGGGCGTAGGTGCCCTGCTTGGCGTCGGCGGCGACCGCGTTGGCGGCCGGGGTGGTGTCGAAGGTGTTGCGGTCGGTCCGGCCGGCGCCGGTGACGCTGACCGTGGTGGCCCGGCGCTGGCCGGCGGCGATCTCGACGTCGGCGCTGAACGCGTAGCGCTTGCCGGCGACGAGGCCGGTCACCCGCTGGGAGATGCCGGACTGCGCGGTGCCGAGCCGGGCGACCTGGTCGCCGGTGCCGGTGCGGGCGGTGGTGGCCCCGCCGGTCGGGTGCCAGGCGTCCAGGTTGCCGGCGTTGAAGCCGGGGTCGGCCAGCCCGCTGTCCTGTCCGAACCGGACGTCGGTGTGCGGGGCCTGGCTGCCCTGCGGGACCAGCAGGTAGGGCTGGTTCTTGGTGCCGTCGACGGTGACCGTGCCGTGGTCGGGCGTGACGTCGGCGGCCTTGACCCGGCCCTGGTCGGTGAGCCGGTACAGGGTGAAGTGCCGGTAGCCGGCGAACTGCCCGGTCAGGTCGAAGGTGTGGGCGCCGCCGGAGCCGCTGAAGTAGTACATCTTGTCGGCGTTGCTCGGCGACGAGGTGCCGTCGCCGCCCTCCGCCTCGCCCCACGGCAGCAGGTAGCTGTCGCCCTTGAGGACCAGCGCGCCGCCCATGGTGATCTGCCGGACGCCGCCGTCGCTGACCACCCGCACGCCGCCGGTCAGGTCGGCGGACTTACCGAAGTCCCAGTCCATGACCTGGTAGTGCTGCAGGAACTTGGTCGGCAGGTTGTTGGTCCAGATGTTGCGGTAGAAGGCGTTCCAGTCGTCCTGCCCGGTCCAGCCCTCGAACTCCTTGATGGAGGAGCCGCCGAGCAGCGGGTCGACGTTCCACACGTCACGGTCGGAGTTGGCGATGAACCGGACGATGTTGGAGTTGATGCCCTTGTTGGTGGGCCCGCCGTAGCCCTTGTCGCTGGCCCAGTGCGACCAGATCGAGTCGCCCTCGAACTTGTACGCCCACTCGCTGGCGACCTCGAAGCCCATCGTGTGCAGCTGGCGGGCGAGTTCGTCGGCGAGCCAGCCGCTGGAGTAGTAGGCGTCGATGTAGACGGTCCTGATCCCGGGCGCCTCCTTGCGCAGTTCCCGGAAGCGGTCGAGGACGGCCCCGGTGCCCAGGTCCGTGCGCTGGTCGATGTGGTACGACTGGTTGAGCCAGTCCCAGCCGTTGACCTGGCCCTTGATCAGGCCGGAGCTGAAGTTCTTGGCCTGCGGGTACGCCTCGGTGACGTTGACGTGCACGCCGATGTCGGAGTTGTACTGCGCGCCCACGGACGCCAGCCGGTTGAGGTCGGTGAGACCGCCGGCCCGGGTGTTGTAGTCGCCGCCGTAGTCGGGGTGCCCGGAGTCGTGGCCCTCGTTGGCGTAGCCCTTCTCCAGCACCCACTGGCCGAGGTCGTCGGTGGCCAGCGAGATCCGCTTGACGTTGTCGAGCGTCTTCAGGAACGGGTTGGTGGCCTCGCTCGCGAAGTTGAACGGGATGTGCTGCACGACGCGTTCGGGCACGCGGTCGGCGCCGAGCGGGTGCGTCATCGCGTCGCGGTAGGCGATCGCGCCGTCCTGCCAGGTCACCTGCCCGTCGTGGTTGGCGTCGCCGGCCAGCACCACGGTGGTGCGCGGCAGCGCGTAGGTGGCCACCCGCGGGTCGGTGGCGCCCTTGGCGGCGTAGGTGTAGGTGCCCGCCGACAGTTCGGCCCGGCGGGCGCCGCCGCCGGCGTCGGTGATCCGCGACATCAGGCGGGTGTTGTTGTTGGTGTTGCTGTCCTGCGCGGAGTCCTCGGTGGCGTCGGTCATCAGCCCGGCGGACAGCCGGGAGTTGCTGACGAAGCCGTACGGGGTGCCGACCGGCGCGGAGTCCGGCTTGGTGGCCGCGGTCACCGCGAGGAACTGGTCGGCGGTGGTCGTCGAGTCGGTCGCGATCTTGGTGCGGGCCAGGGTCGCGTGCGGGTCCGAGGTGTCGACGGACACCAGCGACTGGCCGGGGAGGGCGAGTTGGTCGACGGTACCGGCGGCGCTCCCGGCGATCTTCGTCACCGCGAACACCACGGTCTTCGCGCCGGTGACCGTGATCGTCGAGGTGATCGTCAGGTCCGGCAGGTCGGCGAAGGTCGAGGTGTAGGTGGCGGTGGCGCCGGTGACCGACATCGTGGTCGTCGCGGTGTGGTTGACGCCGTTGATCGCGAACGTGTCGAGCACCGACGGCTGGCCGTCGAGCGTCCCGCCGTCCATGGCGTACGAGATGACCTGCGGGAACTCCTTGGCCACCTGGACGGTCAGACCGCCGCGGCTCAGTTCCACCGGTGTCGCCGGGTGCGCGGGCGGCGGCGGGTCGACGGGCGCGGGCGTGGTGTCGCCGGTGGCGCGGACCCGGATCTCGGAGGCGGAGGCGTTGTCGCTGCCGTTGATCGCGCTGTCGGCCTCGAACTTCACGTAGCGGCCGGTGACCGGGTGGTCGAAGACCGCGGTCTGCACCTCGGTGTTGCCCGTCGGCTGGTGGAAGGAGCCGGTCGCGGCGGGCGCGCCCCAGTCGGCCTTGGGATCGCGGGCGACGGTGGCGCTGTCGGTGACGAAGACCTTGTAGTCCTTGACCGGGCCGTTGGCCTGGTTCTTCACCGAGTAGTCGAGGCCGGTCAGCGTGAACGAGCCGCCGACGTCGAGGGTGAGCGAGTGCGGCATCGGGGTCTTGGCGACGCCGACGCCGTTGACCACGTCGTAGGCGACCGTCCACTGGGTGGAGGCGTCGTTGTCGAACGCGGCGAGCGCGGTGCCGTCCAGGGCCGGCGGCGCCGGGTAGGGCGGCGACTCCGAGTCGGCCTGGACCAGGCTGTACTGGGTCGGGTCGATCGGGGTCCCCGCGTCGGCGGCGGCCGGGGCGAGCGCCGGGCTCGCGTGGGCCGGTACGACGCCGAGGGCCAGCAGGGCGAGTGAGGTGAGCACCGTCGCGGAGGCCGTGGTCCCTGGTCGGGAGCGGCGTCTGCGATGCGGTGTCCAGGGCAAGCGCGGGGTCATACCTACCACCTGTGAGCTTCCGTAGAAGTGCCGTGGAGCGCTGAAGTGAGGCAGACGGTAGCAAGGATGGCATCGATAACACCAGAGTCGGACATGCTCTGTTGGGCGCCTGTTAGCGGAAGACAAAAAAGGATCAGGGCCGGTGCCGCGGCTCCCCGCGGCACCGGCCCTGGCCCCGCGCGGGGCGGCGCGTCAGCCCCGGCGGGCGGGCGCGGTGCTGGCCCGGACGACGAGCGCCGGCTCGACGGAGGCGGGCTCCAGGGCCGCGCCGGGGTCGGCCATGTGGCGCATGAGGTGCCCGACGGCCAGCGCCCCCATCTCGGCGAAGGGCTGCGCGACGGTGGTCAGCGACGGCGAGCAGTACTCGGCGAGCGCGATGTCGTCGACGCCCACCACGGAGATGTCCTCCGGGACCTTGCGGCCCAGCTCGTGCAGCGCGCGGATGACCCCGAAGGCCATCTCGTCGCTCGCCACGAACACCGCGGTGACGTCCGGGATGCGGCCCAGGATCAGGCCGTTGCGGTAGCCCGACTCCGGGGACCAGTCGCCCTCCAGCTCCGGCGGCACCGTCCGGCCCTCGGCCTCCAGCACCGCCCGCCAGCCCTGCGACCGGCTGGAGGCGTCCAGCCAGGCGCGCGGCCCGGCCACGTGCCACACCGTCTCGTGCCCGAGGTCGAGCAGGTGGCGGGTGGCCAGCCGGGCGGCCAGCGACTGGTCGACGGCCACCACCTCGGTGGCCGAGGTGCGCGAGCCGTCCACGGTGACGGTGGGCACCGCCCCGGTGAGCTGCTCGATCTGCCGGCTGACGTGGATCAGCGGCACCGCGAGGATCATGCCCTCGACGTGCTGGTCCGCCAGCCGCAGCATGGCCGACTCGATGGCGGAGGTGTCGAGCGAGGCGGTGGTGGCCGCGCTCACCGCGTACCCGGCCTCCTGGGCGGCGCGTTCGATGCCGTGGGTGAGCGCGGTGCGCGAGTAGAAGCTGGTCTGCAGGGTGACCACGCCGATGGTGCGGCTGCGCCCGGAGGACAACACGCGGGCCGCGTTGTTCTTGCGGTAGCCCAGTTGCTCGACGGCGGCCAGCACCTTGGCGCGGGTCTTCTCCTGGACGTTCGGGTGGCCGGCCAGGGCCCGGGACACGGTCTGGGCCGACACGCCCGCGACCCGGGCGACGTCGGTCATGCCCGGCGGACGCCCGGCTTCGCGCGTACTGTGCTTGTCCATGGGTCCCTTCCGGCTCATCCCTGCCCAGATGATAGCGCTCCCACCTGCCAGGAGGGGGCTGCGGGACGGGTCGGACCCGGTGCGGCTTGCCTGATTGATCGCCACTTGGCATCGATAACATGATGTGCGACAGTTCCCCCACGCCTCAGCTGAGGGCGCGACGAAGGCGGAGGCCGCATTCATGAAGCCGTCGACCGGCGAGAAGGTATCGATATCATTCCGGGGTGTCGTGGTCGGCCTGGACGACCCGGCGGGCGCACCCGGCATCCCCGGCGCCGCCGGCACCACGGGGCAGCGGCCCGTGCCGGCCGGCCCCGGGGCCGCCGCCGCTCCCCCGCTCACCGCGCACCGGGACACGCCTCTGCTGACGTACCCGCAGGGCGAGTTGCTGCGCGACGGCCGGCCGCACCGCATCCTCTCCGGCTCGCTGCACTACTTCCGGGTGCACCCGGGCCAGTGGGCGGACCGGCTCGCGCGCCTGGCCGCGCTCGGCCTCAACACCGTGGACACGTACATCCCGTGGAACTTCCACGAGCGCACCCGCGGCCTCCCCCGGTTCGACGGCTGGTGCGACGTCGAACGCTTCGTCGCCCTCGCCCAGGAGGCCGGGCTCGACGTGATCGTGCGCCCGGGCCCGTACATCTGCGCCGAGTGGGACAACGGCGGCCTGCCGGCCTGGCTGACCGGCACGCCCGGCATGCGGCTGCGGTCCTCCTACCGGCCGTACCTGGACGAGGTGGCCCGCTGGTTCGACGTGCTGATCCCCCGGCTGGCCCGGCTCCAGGCGTGCTACGGCGGGCCGATCACGGCGGTGCAGGTGGAGAACGAGTACGGCAGCTACGGCGACGACCGCGCCTATCTGCCGTGGGTGCGCGACGCGCTCGCGGACCGGGGCGTCACCGAGCTGCTCTACACCGCCGACGGGCCCACCGACCTGATGCTGGACGCCGGGACGGTCCCCGGGCACCTGGCGGCGGCCACCTTCGGCTCGCGCGCCGCGGAGGCGGCGGCGCTGCTGCGCGAGCGGCGCGACGGGGAGCCCTTCGTCTGCGCCGAGTTCTGGAACGGCTGGTTCGACCACTGGGGCGAGCCGCACCACGTCAGGTCGGCCGAGGGCGCCGCTGAGACCCTCGGCGAGATCATGGCCGCCGGCGGCTCGGTGAGCATCTACATGGCGCACGGCGGCACCAACTTCGGCCTGTGGGCGGGCGCCAACCACGACGGCACCGCCCTGCAGCCGACCGTCACCAGCTACGACTCGGACGCGCCGATCACCGAACACGGCGCCCCCAGCGCGAAGTTCCACGCCGTCCGGGACCGGTTGCGCGCGCTGACCGGCGCCGAGCCGCGCCCGCTGCCGGACCTGGCGCCGCCGCTGCCGCCGCGGGTGCTGCGCCCGGAGCCGGGCGCGGGGCTCCTGCCGGGCCTGTCGGCGCTGGCCGAGCGGGCGGTGACCTCCCCGCACCCGCTCGGCTTCGACGACCTCGGCCAGGCGTCCGGCCTGGTCCTCTACCGGGCCGAGCCGCTGCTCCCGTCCGGCCCGCAGACGCTGACGGTCACCGGGCTGCACGACCGCGCCCAGGTCTTCCTCGACGGCGCCGGCGTGGGCGTGCTGGACCGCGAGACCGGATCGCTGACCGTCCAGGGCACCGGCGCCCGGGCGCGGCTCGAACTGCTGGTGGAGAACCAGGGCCGGATCAACTACGGCCCGCTGCTGGGCCAGGGCAAGGGCATCCTCGGCGGCGTCCGGGTGGACCGCCGGCTGGTGCACGGCTGGACCATGCACGGCCTGCCCCTGGACGAGTGGACGCCCGAGGAGGTGCTGCGCGCGCCCGCTTCGGCCGCGCCCGCGGGCACCGCCGGGTTCGCGACCGCCCGCTTCACCGTCAACGACCCGGCCGACACCTTCCTGGCCCTC
>WRCZ01000112.1 GCA_009783685.1 Actinomycetes bacterium | reverse complement strand
GTGGGGGAGTTGGGGCGTCGGGCGCCGGATTTCGGTCGGTCTTCTTGCTCGCTCCCTTCGCGGACGGCCTCGTGCCTCGGTCGGCCAGTGCGGGAGCTCGGGCGTCAGCCCTCGGTTGTCGGTCGGTCTTTCTGCTCGCTCCCTTCGCGGACGGCCTCGTGCCTCGGCCGGCCACTGCGGGAACTCGGGCGTCAGCCCTTGGTTGTCGGTCGGTCTTCCTGCTCGCTCCCTTCGCGGACGGCCTCGTACCTCGGCCGGCCACTGCGGGAGCTCGGGCGTCAGCCCTCCGTCGTACGTGTCCGGGCCGCGGTCCGCGCCGCACCCGCCAGGCGAGCCGAAGGCGCGGTACGCGCTCCGGCTCGGGCAGCCCAAGGAGAGGAGCCGCCGTGGGCGTCAGCCTCAAGGACGTGGCGCTGCGCGCGGGCGTCTCGGTCAGGACGGCGTCCAAGGTGGTGAACGGCAGCACGCACCTGCGGCCGGACACCCGCGAACGGGTGCTGCGCGCGGTCGCCGAACTCGGCTACCGGCCGAACCTGACGGCACGTCAACTACGCAGCGGGCGAACCGGCCTGATCACCATGGCCCTGCCCGACCTGGCAGGACCGTACTTCGCGGAACTGGCCGGCGCGGTCATCGAGACCGCGGGCCGCTACGGCCGCACGGTGCTGCTGGAGCACACCGGCGGGTCGTACGAGCGCGAGGTCACGGTGTGCAACGGCGCCCGCTCGCACCTGGCCGACGGGCTGATCCTCAGCCCGGTGCGGCTCGGCGAGGAGGACCTGCTGGCCCGCGCCGACCGCTCCCCGCTGGTGCTGCTCGGCGGTGCCGCGTACCAGGTGCCCTACGACCACATCGCCATCGACGACGTCGCCGCCGCCCGCACCGCGGTCCGGCACCTGGCCGGGCTCGGGCGCCGCCGGATCGCGTTCCTCGGCGCCGGGGCGGACCGCGGCCGCCGCCAGGCCGATCTGCGGCTGCGCGGCTGGCGCGAGGAACTCGCCGCCGCCGGCGGGGTGCCGCACCCCTCCCTGGTCGCGGCCACCGAGGGACGCGGCCGCCAGGACGGCACCGCCGCCATGGCCCGGCTGCTCGCCGGGCGCCGCCGCCGCGGCCAGCAGGCCCCGGACGCCGTCTTCGCCTACAACGACCAGATGGCGCTCGGCGCGATGCGCGCCCTGGCCCGGCACGGCCTGCGGGTGCCCGAGGACGTCGCCGTCGTCGGCTTCGACGACACCGAGGAGGGCCGGTACGCCACGGTCTCGCTCACCACCGTCGCCCCCGACACCGCGGCCATCGCCCGGCTCGCCGTCACCCGGCTGCTGGAGCGCATCACCTGGGAGGGCGGCGACCCGCCGCCCGCGCCGGTGCGCATTACCCCGGGCCACACCCTGGTCGTCCGGGAGTCGACCGCCGGCCGGTCCGGGACCGGGCGGGCGCCGCCCGGCGCGAGCCGTGCCGCGGCCGTCCGCTCCCACCTGCCTCCGCCGACCGCCCGCCCCGGCAGTCGCCCGTCGCCCGAGGAACCGTATGACTCCCCCCTCCCTGGCCCGCTCCGCCTTCGGCACGACCTCCGGCGGCGCCCCGGTGGACCGCTGGACGCTCGACTCCGGCACCGGCGTCCACGCCGAAGTGCTCACCTACGGCGCCGTCCTGCACCGCCTGACGGTGCCCGCCCCGGCGGACAGGGACCGGAGCGTCGTGCTCAACCTGCCGACCGTCGCCGACTACGAGCGGCGCAGCCCGTACTTCGGCGCGGTCGTCGGCCGGTACGCCAACCGGATCGCCGGCGGCGCCTTCACCCTGGAGGGCACCGCGTACACGGTCCCGGTCAACGACCGCGGCCACGCCCTGCACGGCGGTCCCGACGGCTTCGACCGCCGGGTGTGGCAGGCGGCCCCCGACCGCGCCGACGACGACGCCGTCGCGCTGCGGCTGACCCTGCACAGCCCGGACGGCGACATGGGCTTCCCGGGCGCGCTCGACGTCAGCGCCACCTACACCCTGGACCGGCACGGCACGCTGCGGCTGGACTACCGCGCCCGCACCGACCGGACGACCGTGGTCAACCTGACGCACCACGCGTACCTCAACCTGACCGGCGCGGGCGCCGGCGACGTGCTCCAGCACGTGCTCGCCCTCGACTCCGCCTCGTACCTGCCGGCCAGCCCCGACGGCATCCCGCTGGGCGCTCCCGTGCCCACCGCTGGCACCGCCTTCGACTTCGCCGAGCCGCACCCGATCGGCGAGCGCATCGGCGACGACGACCCGCAGGTGCGGGCGACGGGTGGCTACGACCACTGCTGGGTGCTCGGCCCGGCTCCGCAGAACGGCGAACTGCACCGCGCCGCACGGCTCGCCGACCCCCTCACCGGCCGCCGCCTGGAAGTGTGGACCACCGAGCCCGGGGTGCAGGTGTACACCGGCAACAACCTCGACGGCAGCCTCAGCGGCGCCGACGGCAAGCCCTACGAGCGGCACGGCGCGGTGTGCCTGGAGACCCAGCACTTCCCCGACTCGCCGAACCGCCCCGACTTCCCGAGCACCGTGCTGGTCCCCGGTGCGGAGTTCCGCAGCACCACCGAGTTCCGCTTCCCGCACCTGCCCGAACGCGGCTGAGCCGCCCGGCGTTTCCCGCCGGGCGGCTCAGCACTGCGCGGTGCGGTCAGGACCGCACCCGCCCCTCAGCCGGACGGGGTGTACAGCGTGGCGACGTCCGCGGCGGTCAACGCCCGGTCCCACGCCTGCACCTGGTCGAGGGCGCCCGGCCAGAAGTCGGCGTCGTGCGACCCGGAGAACGCCCGGCCGATCGCGAAGGGACCGGGGGCCGCGTCACCCGACGGCTGGTGCCACACCGTGGACTGGGCCTTGCCGTCCACATACAGCGTGTAGGTGCCGGCGTCGGCGTCGTGGACCCCGACGAGCTGGTACCAACGGCCGGTCACCGGCGCCGTGTCGGACAGGGCGCGCCCCGAACTGGTGGAGAACGCCAGCCTGTTGTCGGCCGCGGAGTACTGCAGGTAGAAGCCGCTGCTGACCGGGCCGTCCTGGCTCACCGCGGTGGCCCACGACCCGGTGCGGTCCAGCCGCACCCAGGCGCTGACCGTGTAGTTGCCCGTGGTGTCCAGCACCGGACCCGAGGTCTGGCCGAACTGCGTTCCGCCGCCGTCGAGTTGCAGCGCCTGGCCGGACACGCCCGGCACCCGGGCCGGCGAGCCGCTCAGCGTGGCGTCGTGGCCGCCGTCCGAGCTGTCGTGCGCGACGTCCCCCGACGTCTCGTCGAGGTTCCACACGCCCACCGGGTCCTGGCGGCCGGGCGCGAACGCGGTCCGCACGTTCTGCAGCCGGTGCGTCGACCCGGGCGCGCCGTGCTGCGGACGGTACGCGGCCGTCGCGTTCAGCGCCGCCTGGGTGCCGGGAGCCGCCCCGGACGGCGCGGACACGGTGAAGTGCCAGACCGCCGAGGCGTGCGCCGCGACGGACTGCGGTCCGTCACCCGCCGGTTGCACGGTCCAGCCGTCCGGCGCCGCCACCCGCACCGACGCCGCGTCGAGCCGGCCGCCGGTGGTGTTGCGCACGGTGACGTCGACCGGGGTCGACGTGCCCACCGTGATCAGCCCGTTGGCGTTGAGCGGACCGACCGCGACGGTCGCGTCGGGGCTGGACGTCCCCCACGCCTGGAACTCGGTGACGCCGACGAACGCGCCCGGCGGATCGGTGAACAGCAGCCGCACCCTGGAGGTGGTGAGCGCCGGGAACGTGATGCGGTTCAGGCCGTTGCCCACCGGGGAGGCGGAGTCCCGGACCTGGTCCGGCACTTCCTGCCAGGCCGCGCCGTCCCAGTACTGCAGCCGGTACGCGGCGGCCGGTTTCACCCCGCCGCCGTCGTCGTAGCCGTACCAGCGGATGTCGGTGACCGAGGTGGGGGCGCCGAAGTCGACGCCGTAGTAGTCCTGGGCGTTGGGCGAGGAGTAGTTCGTCCAGCGGGTGTTCTCCGGCACCTCGTTGAACCACACCTTGCCGTCCAGGGCGTTCCACGCGTTGTCGCTCGGCCAGGTGTAGGAGGTCAGCGGCCTGGGGTAGCCCTGGCGCAGCGGGTTGGCCGCGTCGTTCACCAGCGCCGCGGGAGCGGCCGGCACCGTCGCGCCGACGCCGAGCGTGGTGTCCTTGAGCGTGGCGGAGGAGCGGGCCAGCCGGCCGTCGAGGTAGATCCGCATCCCGGCGCCCTGGTGGTAGTGGCTGCCGTCGCGGTCCCACAGCACGGTCACGTTGTGCCCGTGGTACGGCACGTTCTCGGCCGCGTAGTGGTCCCAGGAGGCGGGCACGAGCGGCTGCACGCGGAGCGCGCCGCCCGACTGCGGGCGCAGCCCGATCAGCCCGGACAGCACCAGGTCGTCGAAGGTCGAGTGGTTGTAGTCCTCGCTGTGGTCGTAGCCGTCGTAGATCCAGCGGTCGGCGTCGGGGTCGTGCGCCTCGGCGACGTACGGCTTGCCGTTGCGCACCTGCGTCCGCGCGTACGTGGCGAGCGCCGCGGCGTAGTCGTCCGCGGTGACCGCGCTCTGCGCCGGGTAGTCGTCCAGCAGGTTCGCCATGCCGGTCAGCGTCTGCGACGTGGCGAACGGCCAGCTCGGGCCGTCCCAGCGGCAGCAGTTGCCCGCCTCGTGCATGAACCACCGGCTGCGCCGCTCGGCGGTCGTCGGGCCGTAGGCGCTCGCGAAGCCCTGCGGATCGAGGAGCTGGGACCAGGCGGACGCGTCGCCGGGCTGCGCCGCGCCGAACATCCACGGGATGTAGCCGATCTCCTCGCGGGTGTCGGACAGCTTGTGGTCGGGATTGCCGTCCCGCGCCATCGTGTAGTAGAAGCCGCGGCTGGGGTCCCACAGCCACTTCTGCAGGGCGGCCTTCAACTTCGCGGCGCGGCCGGCGTATTCGGCGGCCAGCGCGTGGTCCCCGGCCAGGTCGGCGATCGCGCTGATGGCCGCCGCGTCGCCGTACTGGTACGAGTTGAGGGTCGGCCGGAAGCCGGCGCCGCCGTGGTACGGGTCGCCGGAGGCGTAGGAGGAGGCCGAGAACTCCATGGCGTCCCACACCGGGACCGACCAGTACAGGCCGAGCTGCGCGTCGAACTGCTTGTCCCAGCCGCGGTACTGGCGCACCAGCGCGGGCAGCAGCTCCCGCAGCCGGGTGAAGTCGCCGGTGACCTGGGCCTGCTGGTAGGCGGCGGTGGCGAGCCACACGCTGTACTCGTGCGCCCAGTCGCCGGTGTCGGCGTTCACGTCGTCGGTGGCCGGCTTGCTGCCTGCGCCCGGCCCGGTCAGCCAGAAGCGGATGTAGTCGTCGTCGTACGACTGGTCGCGCAGCCAGCGGCCCTCGCTGATCTGGTGGCCCGCGGCCGCGTTGATCGCCTGGTAGGGGGCGGCGTAGCCGCAGCAGTCGAGGAACTCCGTGGAGATCCAGCCGTCGGCCGGGTCGGTGTAGCGCAGGTGTTCCTTGTAGTCCCGCCAGCGGTAGTAGTAGACGCTCTGCATCGTCGCGTCCGGCAGGTCCACGAACGGGATGTTGGCCTCGTACCACTGCGGGTCCGCGACGCCGGCCAGATAGGACGCGTCGTCGAGGAAGTGGGTGCCCGCGCCCACGGCCGGGTAGGGGGCGGCGGGCCGCCCCTGGCCGGAGGCCACCGGCCCGCCCTGGGCCGGCGGGGCGGCGGCCAGCGCCTGGCCCGAGGCGCCGCCGGTGGCGAGCAGGACCAGCGCCGCGCACGCGGCGAGACCCGCTGCCAGACGTGCCGTCACGCGCGTCCTCGCCCGCGCCGTCGTGCGCGCCGGGGCACGCGGTGTGCGGCGGCGGGCGGCGGCCACCGCACCGCCGCCCGGGTCGGGGGCCGAACGCGCTCTGGAGCGGCCCGAGTTCACCTGCTGACGCATCGCAGGACCTCCGTCGTCCACGGTCTTATATAACGATGGAAATGATGGCCGCCGCCTCCCGGGATGCGTCAACCCTGCGGAAGCCATGGGTTTTTCCGGATTCTTGGTGGGCGAGAGGATCGTGACGGCCACTCAGAACGGCTTGGCGGGCGCTCGCTTTCTATCGTTGTAAGAGAGGGCTGCCCGTTCGGCGTCGCGTCCGGCGCGGCAAGTGGAGCGACAACCGGAGCCCCCTCTACGCCCGTTGCCATGCCGCGTGGGCCGTCCCGGTCACAGCCATCCGCGCCGGGCCGCCAGCGCCGCCGCCTGGAAGCGGGTCGACGCGCCGAGGTCGGCCATCAGGCGGTGGATCCGCCGCTGGGTGGTGCGCGGACTCCAGCCCAGGGCGCGGGCTATCGCCGCGTCGGTGCTGCCGGAGGTGAGCAGGAGCAGCAGCGTGCGGCTGTCCGCGTCCTGCGGCCCCGACCCCTCGGCGGGCCCGGACCCCTCGCGCAGCGGTGCGGCCCGCTCCCACTCGGCCTCGAAGAGCGCTTCGAGGGCGCTGAGCATGGGGGAGCGGTGGATCAGGTACGCCGCGGAGTGCCCGCCGGGCGCGAGGCTGAACGGGATGATCGCCGACCGGTCGTCGGAGATGACGAGCTTGAGGGGGAGCGCGGCGCGGACCCGGGCCCGCTCGCCCGTGCGGACGCTGGGCAGGATGTCGTTCTCCAGCCGCCCGGGCCAGGCCACCGCCGCCCGGTCGTAGACGACCCGGTGCACGATGCCGGTGCGCAGCCGCTCGACCTGCGTCGCGAAGTTGCTGCCGGGCCGGTCGACGTAGGGCGGCCGGTCGAACGCGCGGACCTCGCGCTGCGCGCCGTCGGTCAGCCGGTGCACGGCGGCGCTGATGTCCTCGCGGTCGGTGAGGAGTTCCACCGCGATGTCCGGGTCGCTGATCCGCAGCGCCTCGCGGTGCGTCTCGGCGAGTTGCTGCACCAGCGAGCGGGCCGTGTCCAGCCGGTGCTCGCGCTCCTGGATGAGGGCGGTGACCGCGACGTCGGGCGCCGCCGCGGTGAAGCTCGGCGGCCGGCCCGCGGCCCGGGTGGCCAGGCCGTCCCTCACCAGCGCGGACAGCAGCCGTCCCGCCGTGCTCGACGGCATCCCGCACGCTTCGGCGATCCGCGAGGCGGGGCTGCGCGGCAGCCCGACGAGGGCGGCGTACACCCGCTGTGTTTCCTCGCTGAGTCCGAGGACGTCAAGTTCCATGTCTGCTCCGGTCGTTCCTGGCCACCAGCCGCCACCTGGCGGAACTCTGCCACCTGCGCAATCTTGCGCCTCTTGCGGGGCCGTTGGCATCGTCGGCTGCTGAAGGGGCGTCGTCCCGCGGCCGGTTGCGCGGGTTCACGTCCCTTCGCGCGTGGCCGTACGGCGCACGCACCAGATCCCCCCCGGAACCGGAAGGCGTCCCATGCCACGTGTCCACCCCCCGGGCGGCAGACTCGCCCGCGCCGCCGTCGTGTTCGCCGTCGCGGCCGCCACCGCGACCGCGGCGGTGCCCGCGAGCGCGGCGGCGCTGCCGTCGGCGCGCACACCGCTCGACGCCTCCGCCGGGCGCCAGTCGCCGCCCCAGCCCGCCAAGCAGCGCCAGGGAGCGGTCCCCGGCCAGGTCCTGGTCGGCCTCGACGCCGGCACCACGGTGACCGGCGGCAGCGTGCCGGGGACCCGGGTCGCCGCCCGCACCCCGCACACCAGCAGCCCGGCACTCGACGCCAAGCTCCGCTCGGTGGGCGCCACTTCGCTGCGTCCCGCGGTGCGCGGGGGTGCGGCGGACACGGCCGCGCCGGATCTCGCGAACACCTACGTCCTCCAGGCGGACGGACGCGACCCGGCGGCCGTCGCGCGCGCCCTCCAGGGCACGCCGGGCATCGCCTACGCCGAGCCCGACCGCTACGTGAACACCATGAACACCGGTACGGTGCCGCTGCCTTCGACGGCACCGAAGATCGGCGGCCAGGCGGCGCGGCACTCCGCGGCCGCTCCCGGCGCCACGTCGCGGAACGGCACCACCCCCTCGGATGCCGCGCTGCCCACCAACGACGCCTTCACCTCGTCCGCGCAGTCCCTGCTCAACGCCGGCGGCGTCGACGCGGCCGGCGCCTTCTCCCTGCTGCAGGGCCGCTACGGCCAGCAGCCCGGAGCGGGCGAGACGATCACCAACGTCTCGATCGGCGACCTCACCGACCAGTCGATGGCCGACGCCGGCGACTCCTACGTCCGTTCCTACGGGCCCACCACCGTCGTCAAGGACGGTCAGCGCTACCTCGACCTGCCGTCGATGCCGCTCATCCCGGCCTACGTGGCCAAGGACGGCGGCGGCCTGGACGGCGCCGCGTCCACCGAGCAGCAGGACCCCACGCTCGGCGAGGTCATGCTGGACTTCTCGGTGATGGCGCCGCTGTCCCACGACCGGCAGCGCCCCGAGGCGACCGGCAGCGGCTACACGGACCTGCTGGGCATCGCGCCGGGCGCGAACTACCGCCTGGTGGTGCCCGAGCAGCCGACCACCGACCGGATCGCCGGCGCGCTGCTCGCCGCCGCCCACCAGTCGCCGCGCCCCGACGTCATCACCGCGAGCCTCGGCTTCGGCACCGACGCCGAGGGCTTCCCCGGCCGCTACCTGGAGGACGACCCGTTCATCCGCGCCACCGTCGCCGAGATCGTGCGCGAGGGCGTCGTGGTGGTCATCTCCTCCAACGACGGCACCCGCCTGTACACCCCGGCCGCGGTCGGGCCCGACGGGGGCAGCACCCCGACCGACCTCGCGCCGAACGACCGCAGTGCCACGGTGATCGACGACGACGCCGAGTCCACCACGCCGTCCCTGGTGCCGGACAGCGGCGCGATAGCCGCCGGCGGCACCACCCTGGACGACACGCTGGCCCAGGGCAGCGCCGGCCCGGCGACCACCGCGGAGACCCGCATCAGCGGCTTCGGCAGCTTCTCCTCCGGCTTCGGCAGCCGGGTGGACCTCTCCGCGCCCAGCGACAACATCCTCGCGTTCTCGCACTCCGCCAGCGGCAGCCCGAGCGACGTCGACGTCTCCCTGAACGGCGGCACGTCCGCCTCCGCGCCCGAGATCGCCGCGGCGGCCGCGGTCGTCCTGCAGGCCGGACGGCTCGGCGGACAGCACCTCACGCCCGGCCAGGTCCGGCAGGTGCTGGAGCAGACCGGCCGCGCGGTGCCCACCCCGCCGCAGATCGACCGGCAGTTGCACGTCGGCCCGCAGATCGACGTGACCGCCGCGGCGCAGAAGGTGCTCGGCGGCAGCTCCGGCGGCACGGACCTGGTCCGGCTGTCCGTCGCCCACCGCGTCACCATCGGCGATCTCGGCGGCGCGTTCCTGGAGTCCTCGGACCAGGACCGCATCGACCTCGGCGACCGCGCCTCCGGCGGTACCGGCGAGGGGCTGGTCGGCCCGGTCACCTTCGCCGGTGACGTCACCGGCGCCCCCGCGAACGCCACCTACACCCTCACCGTGGGCTCCACGGTGTTCCGTTCCGGCACCCCGGCGATCCGCGTGACGCCGGCCCGGCTGCTGGCTGCCGCGGGCCTGCCGGTCACCGCCACCGCCGACCGCGACGTCACCGTCACCTACCGGGTCGTCGCCGGCGGCCGCACCGTGGCCTCCGCCACCCGCACCCTGGCCGTGGGCCCGAGCAACGGCAGTTACGCCGAGGCGGCCGCTCCGAAGGCGCCCGCCACGGTCGCCGCGGGGTCCCCGGTCACCGTCGCGTACGACCTCACGGGCGTCGCGTCGACCTCCTCGCCGGAACTGGTGCTGTCCACCGTCGGGCACTGGAACCCCTCCCTCGCGCCGCTGTTCACCGCCGCCTGGCACCAGCCGCTGACCGCCACCAAGGGCACCGTCACGCTGCCCGCCGACGCCTTCGACGGCGGCGGGCTGTACGGCATCGGCATCGCCCAGGCCGGCTTCGGCGGCAACCCGCAGCGCGTCGTCTACGGCGAGTTCGCGCCGATCCGGGTGGTCGGCGGGACGGCCGCCGACCGTCCCGCCGCGCCCCAGATCCGCGGGGCGAACGGCGTCAGCGGGCACACCGCCGAAGTCACCCGCGCCGCCGCGCAGTTCACCCTCGACTACGACGTGCGGGCGGTCCAGGGAGCCCGCGCCGCCGAGGTCGAGTTCTCGGCACCCGCCCCGACCCTGCACGGCTCGCTGAACACGTTCACCAACGCCAACGGCACCGGCCTCGACGACGACGGCGTGGACACCCCGTCGGTGCTGCACCGGGTGCTGACCGGCACCGCGGGCAGCGTGCGGCTCGACGCCGCGGCCCTGGGGCTGACCGGCTCGGACAGCTACAACGTCCGGGTGCTCGCGCTCGACCGCGAGGGCCACGTGACCGGCCAGGCGTCGCCGCTGTCCACCCTGGCCTTCGACGACGGACCGGCTCCCGACGGCGCCGCCGTGGAGAGCTTCGCCGCCGCCGGCGACCACTCGGTGGCCGCCCTGGCCACCGCGGACGGCGGCAGCGAGGTCCGGCACTACGCCACGGCGACCGGCAGTTACGGCGCGGTCATCACCTCCGACCCCGCCGACGGCTCGGCCTACCAGGTCATCGGCGCCACCGCGGACCGGGTGCTGCTCGCCCACCGCCCGGCCTCCGGCAGCATCCGCATCGAGACCTGGGACACCGGCAGCGACACCCTGGTGGGCGCCACCACCCTCGGCTCCGCGGACGGCAGTTACGTCACCGGCCGGGTGGACGCCGCCCACGCGCGGGGCGCGGTCCTGCTGCACGGCACGGACAACGCCGACCTGGTGCTGCCCGTCGACCTGGCCACCGGCACCGCCGGCGACCCGATCCCGGCCGACCCCTCCGGGGTGCCGGCGGGGACGTACGGGCTGATGACGTTCGACAGCTCCACCGGCGACGTGTTCCTGACCAAGCCCGCGGGAGCGTTCAACTGCCTCGGCGGCGTCACCGTCGCCCGGGTCGACCTGGCGGCCCGGACGGCCACCGCGGACGGCAGCACGTCCGCGTGCGGCCACGGGCTGGGCTCCGACGGCGCCGGCACCCTGTACAACCTGACGGCCACCCAGATCAGCGTGAACATCGTCCCGTCCGGCGTGATCAGCGGGATCGACGAGGCCACCGGGACGGCGGCCGGCAACGCGACGACCCTGCGGGTCGGCAAGCCGGCGGGCCTGGCCGTGGACGGCGTCCACAAGATCGCCGTGGTCTCCTACGCGGCCCCGGCCGGCACGGCGTACTTCGGCGCGGGCCTGTGGGTGCCGGACAACAACGCCACCGGCCAGCTCGCGGTGGTGGACCTGACCACCGGGACGGTGCTCAAGAATCTGCCCGGCTTCGTCATCGGTGGCCACGGCGGCGCCGAGAACGCCGTGCAGCTCGACCCGGCGACCCGCACCGGCTGGACCTTCGGCCCGAACGACGCCCAGATCCAGCAGTTCTCCTACTGACCGTCCCTCCCGACCGCTCTCACCGAGAGCACCGGCCGCTACCACTGGCCGGCCGTCCCGCCGCGCGCCCCGCGCGCGGCGGGAACACCGGAACCCCCGGCGCCATCCGCCGGGGGTTCCGCTGCGTGCGGGGGTGCGGGCGTCAGGCGGGGAGGGCGGCGCCGATGGCGTCGGCGAGCGGGGTGGTGGGGCGGCCGATCAGGCGGGACAGGTCGTCGGTGGTGCCCGCCAGCAGCCCGCGGCGGATACCGGAGACGTCGACGTCGACGAGGATCTCGGCGATCGGGCCCGGGAGGCCGGCGCCGGTGAGGATGCCCTGCAGCACCTCGGCCGGGACGTCCTGGTGGGCGACCTCGCGGCCGGACCGGCGGGACAGCTCGGCCGCGTACTCGGCCAGCGTCCAGGCGTGGTCCCCGCTCAGCTCGTAGGCCCGGCCCTCGTGCCCGTCCGTGGTGAGCACGGCGACCGCGGCGGCCGCGTAGTCCGCGCGCGAGGCGGAGCCGATCCGGCCGTCGCCCGCGCTGCCGACGACGCCGTGCTCCAGCTGCACGGGGATCTGCGCGGTGTAGTTCTCGTGGTACCAGCCGTTGCGCAGGAAGGTGTACGCCAGGCCGGAGTCGAGGACGGCCTGCTCGGTGACCTTGTGCTCGTCGGCGAGCCGGAAGTCGGCGTCCGGGCCGCCGAGCACGCCGGTGTAGACGAGCCGGGCCACGCCGGCGTCCTTGGCCGCGTCGATCACCGCGGTGTGCTGCGGGACGCGCCGGCCGACCTCGGAGCCCGAGATCAGCAGCACGACGTCGCCGGCGCGGAAGACCCCGGCCAGCGTCTCCGGCCGGTCGTAGTCGGCCACGCGCAGCTCCACGCCGCGCTCGGCGAGATCGGCGGCCCTGGCCTTGTCGCGGACGGTCGCGACGACCTGGTCCGCGGGCAGGACGGCCAGCAGTCCGTCGACGACGAGACGGCCGAGGTGTCCGGTGGCTCCGGTGACGACGACGCTCATGAGGTGATTGCTCCCGAAAAAGGCAGTTGGTCAGTGGATGTGGTACCAACCGTAGGGGGAGCACTAACCAGGGAGAAGTACCCACTTTGAGGTAAGGTACTGCCATGAGCGTCAGTGACGAAGTGGGCGAGCTGCGCAGGCCGCCGGACGTGAACGCCGCGGACTGCCCGTCCCGGCTGGTCCTGGAGCACGTCACCAGCCGCTGGGGCGTGCTGGTCCTGGCCGAACTGCTCGACGGCATGCGGCGGT
>WRCZ01000111.1 GCA_009783685.1 Actinomycetes bacterium | reverse complement strand
CGCGGTGCGGCCGCGGTCCCCCGCGGTCATCAGCAGTTCCAGGGCGAGGGCGAGCAGGGCCAGCAGCACGGTGACGGCGGTGCCCGCCGCGTAGACGCGCTGCACGCCGCGCAGCAGGCCGTCGTGGCCGGCGGCGTCCAGTTCCTCGCTGCGCAGGAGGAGTTGGCCGGTGGGCCCGGTGACCCGGGCAGCGGCCACGTGCAGCGCGGCGGCGTCCAGGTGCCGGCCGTACAGCAGTACCTGCGCGTAGTCGGTGTCGCGGGCGGTGAGCACGGCGGCCGCGGCCGCGTCGAGCACCAGCATGGGCCGCGGCGGCACCGCCGTCGTGTCGTTGCCCGGGCCGGCGGTGCGGGCGGCGTCCGTGCCGATGAGGGGGCCGAGTGCCGGGTCCCGGCGCACGGACAGGTCGAGGACGCCGACGACGCGGAAGGACACGTGCGAGTTGTGCAGCGACGAGGCGAACACGTCGCCGACGGCGGCCGTGCCGAAGTCCGCGGAGGCCAGCGCCGGCAGGACGAGCCGGCCGTCGGGGCCGGCGGCCGCCGCGCCGGGGTGCGCGGCCAGCAGGGCGCGGGCGAGCACGGAGCCCGGGGCGGCGGCGTGCAGGGCCGCCGCGTCGACGCCGGCGATCCGCACCTGGTCCCAACTGGAGCCGTCCCGGCCGCTGGTGAGCCGGGACGTGGTCGCGCGCAGGGTGACCGCGTGGGCGACTCCGGGGACGTGGACGAGGTCGGGTTCCGCGGTGCCGTCGCGCCCGGCGCCGATGACGGTCGCGTCCGCGCCGGCGCTCCACACCGCGGCGGCCCGGCGGCCGTCGCTGACGGTGCGCGAGACCAGGCCGCCGAAGACCGCGGTGGACAGCGTGGTCACCAGGACCAGCAGCGTCAGGGCGTGGCCCGGGGCCTCGGTCGCGGCCCGGGACAGCCCGATCGGGCCCACCGCGCCGCGCCCGCGCCGCGCGGCGCGGGCCAGCAGGCGCAGCGGAAGCGGGTAGGCGCGGATCAGCAGCACCACGGCGGCCAGGCCCAGCAGGGCGGGGACGGCGGCCAGTTGGAGGTCGGCGCCGGAGGAGGAGCCGGCCGAGCCGCGCGAGCGCAGGGCCAGCACCCCGGCGGCCGCGAGCAGCAGCACGCCCGCCTCGGCGGTGAGCCGCCGGGTCCCGGTCGGCGCGTGCTCGCGGCGCCGGCCGCGGTCGCGCAGCCTCGCCCAGGTCATCACGGGCAGGATCAGCCAGGCGGCGGCCGCCAGGACGGCCGCGGGCAGCGGCGAGCCGAGCGCCGTCCCCGCGGGGGCGACCAGCCACGCCACGGCGAGGCCGGCGGGCAGGCCGAGCAGGGCCGCGGGGGCGGTCTGCAGCAGCCGTACCAGGGCCAGGTCCGCGGCGGAGGCACCGCGGGCGCGCTGCAGCGCCTGGGCGGCGGCCCTGCGGTGCAGCGCGAGCCGTGCGGTGACCACGACGGTGGCCAGGCCCACCGCGAGCAGCCCGGCGAGCGCGAACGACTCCAGGGTGCGGGCCTGGGCCCGTTCCGCGGCGAACTCCTGGGCCAGCGCCGGGATGTCGTTCGCGGTGGCGAGCGCGTCGGTGGGGTGGCCGCCGACCATGCACAGGACGGCGGAGTAACCGGCGTCGCCGGGCGGGCAGTACCGGTCGCCGGAGGCGGTGGCGTAGGCGTTGGCGGCGCGCAGCAGCGCGGTCAGGCCCGCCGGAGTGGCCATCCGGGTCGCCGCGCTGCCGGTCGCGTGCAGCGCGGCGCTCCACGTCACGGTCAGGTCGCCGGCTCCGCGGTCCTGGAGCGCGTCGAGCGCGGAGGCGTCGACGACCGCCTGGGCGTGCCAGCCGCCGGCGTCCGCCGACGGGCGCTGCAGCAGCGGCTCCTGGCGCCACAGCGGGGCCCGGCCGTCCGGCGGGGCGGTGAAGAAGCCGGTGACCCGGGCGGGGGTGACGTACCGGTCCTCGGCCGCGTTCAGGTCCAGCAACTGGCCGAGCTCCAGGTGCAGGGTGTCGCGGGTGCGGACCGAGACGGCGATGCCGATCGGCCCGCCCATGGTGGACCGCGCCGGCGGGCCGCCCTGGGTGTACGCCGAGCGCGCGGGGGCGTCGTCGGCGTAGAGCAGGGCGAGCTGCCCGGGGCCCGCGGCGGTGCTGGTGTGCGCCGGGGACACCTCGACGCGGGTGGACTGGTGGCGCAGGGCCCCGGCGAGCGGCGGCCTCGCGGTGCGCAGCAGGTCCGAACCGGTCGAGGCGAGTTGGGCCGCGAGGGTGCTGCCCGCGGGGTCGATCGCCGCGTCGTCCGGCCGGTGGAGCACCGCGCTCTGCCGCACGAGGGGCTGGGTGCGCTGGGCGGCGTCCGCCCGGGAGGCGAACGCCTGGCCGGCGAGCCGGTCCAGCAGCGGCGGCCCGGCCGCGGCGACCACCGACAGCAGCGTCACCACGGCGAACAGGCAGGCCAGCAGCGCCAGTTCACCGCGCGCCTCGCGGCCCGCCCCCACTCCCCGCGGCAGCAGCCCGGCAACCTGCCGCCGCGGCGCGGCCGTTCCTCGCCGCGGCCGGGGCGGGCGGGCGGAGATGGGGTCGGGGGTGCCGTCCGGGCCGGTCATTCGTCGCCTGCTCTCAGGGTGCGGACGAGGTCGATGCGGGCCAGCGTGCGCGACAGCAGGGTGACGGTGGCCACGATGAGGCCGGCGGTGAGGAGCGCGACGAGGGCGACGTCCAGGTACGGGATGTGGGCCAGCAGCCGCGGGTACACCGGCCGGCCGGTGTCGTCGACGGTGACCAGCGGCATGATCACGACGGCCAGCGCGGCCCCCAGGACGGTGCCGAGGACGACCGCGAGCAGCGCGATCCACAGCTGCTCGGTCCACAGCAGCGCGGCCAGTTGGCGGCGCCGGACGCCGATCGCGCGCAGCAGCGCGAACTCGCGGCGGCGCAGCCGGGCCGACATGGCGGTGTGCAGGGTGAACCCGACGACGGCGAAGGCCGGGGCGAGGACCAGGCACAGCAGGAGCACGGAGCGGGTGCCGGTCCGCAGCGGGTCGTGGGTGAGGTCCTCGCGTGCCTGGGCCGCGGTGGCGACCGCGCCGAGCGAGGGGTCGGCGCGCAGCGCGGCGGCGGCCGCGCCGCCCTTCGCGGACAGCCACCAGAACGTGTCCGGCGGCTGGGCCAGGCCCTGCGCGGCCAGGTGCGCGGCGAGCACCCGGGAATCGACCAGCAGCCGTCCGTGGTCGCGGTCGAAGCCGGGCACGGCGCCGATCCGCCCGATGATCCGGACCGTGACCCGCGCCTCGTCGGTCCGGGTCAGCACGACGGTGTCGCCGACCGTGAACTGGCCGGTGGCGGCGAGCGTGTCGTCGACGAGCGCGGGCACCGGCGACGGGGTGCCGCGGTGGACGGGCGCCAGGTCGATCTGCCACAGCGGGAGCCGCACGGTGGTGTCCGGGCCGCGCAGCAGGCCGTGGAACAGCTCGCCGGGTTCGGCGGTGCTGGTGCACAGCACCGGCGCGTCGACCGCGGTCCCGCCGCCCTCCAGGCCGGGACAGCCGGCGTCCGCGGGGGCGTTGATGTCGTTGGTCAGATCGCGCCAGACGCCGCCCGCGGTGACGCCGGGGAGGGAGATCGCCAGCCGGTAGGTGCGGCGGGCGTGCGCGCCCAGCATGTTCAGCGACATGCCGGTGATCCGCAGCGGGTACTGCCGGGCCGCGCCGTCCCGTCCACCTCCGGCCAGGGGCAGCGTCACCCGGTACGGGGTGCCGTCGGTGACCGGCAGCGGGACGGTCACCGTGCTGGGCAGCCCGTCGGCGTCCTCGACGGTGAGGGTGAGCCGGACCGGGACCTCCTGCCCGGGGGCGACGCCGTCCGCGGACAGCCGCACGGTCAGCGGCAGCGCGGTGGGCCGGCCGGGCACGGCGTAGCCGTGGTCGGGGACCGTGGCGCCGAGGCCGGCGAGCAGGTCCGCCACCGGCCGGCCGGTGAGGTCGGAGCGGATCGCGGGGACCGGGCCGCCGCCGGCCCGCGCGTGCCAGGTGGCGGCCACCGCCGCGGTGTTGACGCCCTCGACGTCCACCTGGGTGTCGCCGGCGGCCAGTTGCACGTCGGTGACGGGCGTGACGGCCCGCACCCCGGGCAGTGCCGCGTACACCGCGTGCCGCTGCTGGACCGGCGGCGCCTGCCCGCCGTCCGGCTGCGGCACGACCTTGACGTCGGCGCCGGTGGCGAACGCGGCCTGGTCGCCGGCCCCGCGGTCGAGGATGCCGAGCGCCGTGGTGCTCAGCGCGGCGACCGCCAGGGCGAGCGTCATGAGCAGGGCGGGCCCGGCGTGGCGGGCGGCGCGCCGGCCGACCTGCCAGCCGCCGAGCGGCAGCACCAGCCCGCTGCCGCGCCGGGCGGCGCGGTCGATCAGCGGGGCGGCCAGCGGCAGCAGCCGCAGCGACAGCAGGGTCGCGGCGGCGGTCATCAGCACCGGGGCGAGGACCAGCACCGGGTCGACGGAGACGCCGGAGACCCCGCCGGAGGCCACCGGGGTGCGGTACTGGCGCAGTTGGAGCCAGCCGAGCACGGCCACGGCGGCCAGCACGAGGTCGGTGCCCGCCCGCTGGAACGCGGCGGCCCGGGGACCGCGCAGCCGCAGCCGCAGTCCGGCGCGGTGGTCGGCGGCCTGCACGGCGGTGGGCACGAGGACGGACACCCCGTGCACGGCGAGCGCGAGCAGGGCCGCAAGCCAGCCGGCGGTGGTCGCGGCGGTGCCGGGCAGGCCGCCGTCGAGCAGCCCCGCGCGGTGCAGGACGTGCAGCAGCGGGCCGGCGAGGAAGGGCGCCGCGACCGCGGCGGGCACCGCGACCAGCGCCCACTGGACGGCGGTTCCGGCGACCAGCCGCCCGGTGCCGGCGCCGCGGGCGCCCATCAGCGCGACCTCGGCGGCGCGGGACTGGGCGAGTTGCCGCGCGGTGAGCACCAGCGCCGCGACGGCCAGGGCGGCGAGCAGGGTGCCGGGGATGTCGATCCCGGCCCGGGCGACGGCCATCGGCGCGGCCAGGTCGTCGATCTCGGAGGGCAGCCCGGAGTCGGCGTGCACCCCGTCCAGCGGCGGGGTGCCGCCGTGGAAGACGGAGACGCCGGTGTCGCTGCCGGCGAAGTCGGCGGCCCGGTCGCGCAGCGGCGTGACCTGGCCGAGCCGCAGCCGCGAGGTGACGGGGGCGGCGATCCACTCGGCGAGCGCGTCGGCGGTCAGGCCGGGCTGCGCGGTGAAGCCGTCCCACGGCATCAGGGCGATGCTGTCGACCGTGTCGAAGGTGCTGGCGAGTCCGGCGAGCACCCCGGGGTCGCCGGCCGCGGGCGTCCACAGCCCGCTGACCCGCAGCCGGAGGCGCTTGTCGCGGGTGAGGTTGACGGCGAACACGTCGCCGGGGTGCAGCCCGGTGCGGGCCGCGACGGTGCGGTTGAGCGCGGCCTCCACGGGATCGCCGGGCGCGGTGGCGCGCGGCCAGTGCCCGCTCAGCAGCCGGGCGTGCCGGGCCTGGTCGGGCAGCCCGACGAGGGTGACGGACGCGCCGCGCCGGCTGCCGTCCGGCCGCAGCACCTCGTACTGCGAGGACAGCGAGGAGGGGGTGCGCAGGGCGGTGTACGTGGTGTGCGGGACGTCGCCGAAGACCCGGCCGAGCGCGGTACGGATCGAGGCGTCCGCGGCGGGCATGCCCTGCGCCCGGTAGTGGGCCATGACCTGCACGGTGGTCGCGGGGTTGCCGGCCAGTCGCTGCTGGATCCCGCCCTCCACCGAGCGGTCGGCGAGCGAGGCGACGGCCGCGAGCACGGTCGCCGACAGCAGTACGGCCAGCGCGGCCGCGGCCAGCACCATGCCGTGGTGGGCGCCGCCGCGCACGGTGGCGGGGGCGGCCGGGCGGCGTCCGGCAACGGCCCGCGGCCGTACGCCCGTTGTCCCCATGCGCGTGCCATCCCCCGTGTGCAGAGGGGCGAGACGACTCACCCGGCCGCCGAACGTATCGGCGACCGGGTGGGCTGTGCAACGGCTTCAGTCGAACGCACAGGAATTGCGCCCTCCCGCACGCGAGTTGCGCGCGGTGGGTCTGACGCGGCCCGCGGCCGGGTCAGTGGAGCTCGGTGATCTCCGGGCCGCGCCGCATCGGGTCGATGCCGTCGCCGAACTTCGACTCGCCGCCCTGGTCCGGGGCGCCGCCGTCCGGGACCATCTGCGCGTCGTTCGGCAGCTTCAGCACGATCGGGTCGCGCGGCGCCATCGGGGCCTCGCCGCGCACCACGACGGTGTCGCGGAACACCGCCTCCAGCACCCCGGCGGCCTGGGGCTGCACCGCGCCCTGGCCGGAGATCACGCCGCGCAGGAACCAGCGCGGGCCGTCGCAGCCGACGAAGCGCACCAGCTGCACGCCGTTGGTGCCGTCGGGCAGCTGCACCGGGACCTGCGCGCGCAGCTCCCAGCCGAGCGGGCCCTCGACCTCGTCGATGATGCCGCCCTGCTGGGTGATGCCGGCGGCGATCTCCTCGCGGACCTCGCCCCAGATGCCCTCGGACTTCGGAGCGGCGAAGCCCTGCAGCTGGATGGCGCTGTCCCGCAGCACCACGGTCGCGGCGACGATGGACTCGCCGGCCACCTCGACCCGCAGCTCCATGCCCTCGACGCCGGGCACGAAGATCCCGCCCAGGTCCACCCGGCCGTCGCCGGGCTCCTTCACCTCGCCCAGGTCCCACGGCCCGTCCGGGCGGGGGGCGGGCGGAAGGTTGTACCGGGACTCCGTACCGGAGTCGTCCGGCTCCTCGGCGTCCTCAGCCGACTCGTCCGGGCCCTCGGCCTCGTCGAACTCGTCGACGGCGTCTTCGCGCTCCTTGCGACGACGGAACACGGTCACTGTCCTTCCCGGTCGGTGCCGACCGCTGCGTATCCGTTGCTGGACGTGCCCGCCGACGGCGTCTCCACCGCGGCGTGCCCCCCCGTGGAGCCGAAGCCCCCCGCGGCCCTTGCAGATCCCGGCAGTTCCGCCACCTCGTGGAAGCGGACCCGCTCGACCTGCTGGACGACCAGTTGGGCGATCCGGTCGCCCCGCTCGAACCTGACGCTCTCGCGCGGGTCGAGATTGACCACGATCACCTTGATCTCTCCACGGTACCCGGCATCGACCGTCCCCGGGGCATTCACCATGGCCACTCCGCAGCGTGCGGCCAGCCCGGAACGCGCGTGCACGAAGGCGGCGTACCCGTCGGGCAGGGCCAGCGCGATGCCGGTCGGCAGCACGGCGCGCTCACCGGGCGCCAGTTCCGCGGCCTCGGTGGTCACCAGGTCCACCCCGGCGTCGCCGGGATGCGCGTACGACGGCACGGGCACGGAAGGGTCGAGCCGCCGCAGCAGCACGTCGACCTGCGGTCGGCCGGCGCTCACAGTTCCCACCCCTTCGCTTCTCCGCCCGCTCGGCGAAGGTTCGACATCGACCCCGCCACCAGCCCGGCGGCCGCGCGTGCGGCGCTCACTGTGCCCATCCGTTCGCTTCTCCGCCCGCTCGGCGACACAACGGCATCGAACCCGCCACCAGCCCGGCGGCCTCGCGCGCGACGCTCACAGGTCCCATCCGTTCGCTTCTCCGCCCGCTCGGCGAAGGTTCGGCATCGAACCCGCCACCAGCCCGGCGGCCGCGCGTGCGGCGCTCACGGGTTCACCTCGAAGGCGCGGGCGACCTTGACCTGGTCGGGGTCGGACATCGCGGCGCGGACCTCGTCGGCGCGGCCGTTGCTGGTGAAGTGGTCGAGCTTGACCTCGACGAAGAGGGCCTCGGCGCGCACCGCGACGGGTCCGTCGGGGCCGCCGATGCGGCCCTCGGCCCTGCTGTAGATCTTGCGGCCGGCGACGGCGACGCAGCGCGCCGACAGGTGGAGGGTGGAGCCGACCGGCACCGGGCGCACGAAGTCGGACTCCAGCCGGCCGGTGACCGCGATGACCCGCAGCAGCCAGTTCAGCGAGCCGAGCGCCTCGTCGAGCGCGGACACCAGCACGCCGCCGTGGGCCAGGCCCGGCGCGCCCTGGTGGGCGGGCTGCACGGTGAACTCCGCGGTGATGCTGACGCCCTCGCCGGCACGTGCGGCCAGGTGCAGTCCGTGCGGCTGGTTCTCACCGCAGGCGAAGCACTGGTCGTAGTGTGAGCCCAGCAGCTCTCCCGGCGCCGGGGCGTCGGGGTGCCGCACGGGCGGTGTCGCGTCGGGCGGCGGGGTCAGGCCCGGCCGGCCGCCGCCGGAGGGTGTCGTAGCTGCACTCACGCCGCAGACCCTACCCTCCTGCGGGATCCTTTCCCGTCCTGCGTCCGTTGCCTTTCGGGGTCGCGCACGCTCGGGTCGCCGCGCACCCGCCCCGCGCGGGTCCCGCGCCCGCCCTCGCACGTCTTCCCCGTATCCCGGAGTCCGGATGAATCCCAGGAGCGTCGTCGTCACCGGAGCCGGCCGCGGCATCGGCCGGGCCATCACCCTGGAGCTGGCGCACGCCGGCTTCGACGTGATCGGCACGGTCCGCAGCGAGGACCGCGGGGAGGCGCTGCGCGCCGAGGTGGCGCGCAGCGGCGCCGCGGTCCGCACGGTCCTGCTGGACGTCGCGGATCCGACGTCCTGCGTGCAGGCGTTCACCCGGATCGCCGGGATGACGGGCGGCGGCCCGTGGGCGGTGGTGAACAACGCCGGGTTCGCCCAGCCGGGCGCCGTGGAGGACGTGGACGACGAGCTGGTCCGGCGGCAGCTGGAGACCAACCTGGTGGCGCCGGCCCGGATCGCCCGGCTGGTGCTGCCGGCGATGCGCGACCGGCGGACCGGCCGGATCGTCAACGTCTCCTCGATCGCCGGCCGGGTCTCGCTGCCGATGCTCGGCTGGTACTGCGCGAGCAAGCGGGGCCTGGAGTCCGTGACGGACGCGCTGCGGATGGAGACCGAGCCGTTCGGCGTGAAGGTCAGCCTGGTCGAGCCGGGGTCCTACGGCACCGGCATCTGGGAGGCGGGTGCCGGGCTGCTGCCGGACGAGCACTCCTCGGCGTACGGCGACCAGTACGCGGCCGCGGAGGAGGTGCTGCGCGGGGTGCGCCATCTGCCCGGCCCACGCCCGGTGGCACTCGCGGTGCGCAAGGCGCTGACCGCCCGGCGCCCGCAGCCCCGCTATCTGGTGGGCGGTGGGGCGCGGTCCACCGCGGTGCTGGACGCGGTCGCCCCGACCGCGGCGTCCGACCGCGTCAAGCAGCTGGCGACCGGCCTGCGCACGGCTCCGCCGCGGGTCACCCGCGCGCTGGCGCGCCTCCGCGGCAGATGACACAGCAGGGCATGGCAGTCTGGTGCCATGTCTGGTGTGATGCCTCCGCTCGGCGGCGACTACGACGAGCGACTGACCGTGCCGCGTTCCTGGTGGCTGATGGCCCTGGGCGTGGGCGTCGCGATGGCGCTGATCGTCTACCCCTTCGGCCCGCTCGCGATGCTCGCCGGCCTGGTCGGCGGCGCCGCCCTGGCCATGGCGGCGGTCAGCTCGTACGGGTCGGCGCGGATCAGGGTGGTGGCCGGCTCGCTGGTGGCGGGCAAGGCCAGGATCCCGGTGGAGGCGCTGGGGAGCGCGAGCGTGCTCGACCCGGCGGAGGCCGTGGCCTGGCGGTCGCACAAGGCCGATCCGCGGGCGTTCATGCTGATGCGCTCGTACGTGCCGACGGCGCTGAAGGTGGAGGTGACCGATCCGGCCGACCCGACGCCGTACGTCTACCTCTCGACGCGGTCGCCGCAGCGGCTCGCGGAGGCGCTGGCGGCGGTCAGGACGCCCCGGTAGGACCAGCGGTCCCGGTGGGCCCCTCGGTGTCCGGCGGGGCTCCGGTGGGCCCGGTGATCCCTGGTGAACCGGGGAGTTCCGCCGTCCCGCCGGCCTGCGGCGCGGGCGGGGGCTCCTTCTCGGGCCAGGGCTTCTGGAGCTCGCGCAGGTCGCGGCGCACGCGCCCGGCGAGCTTGCGCGTCTCCCGGCGGTTCAGGGTGGCGCCGACGGCCGCCCCGATCATGAACGGGGTCAGCGACGGGGCGTGGCGCACGGTGCGCCGCAGCAGGCGCTGGCGCATCTGCCGCTTCATGCTCGTGCCCAGCGCCACGTTGACGGTGGACAGCCGGAGCACGTCGATGCCGCGCTGCTCGGTCCACGACCAGAGGTAGGCGGTGGCGCGCTCGCGGGCGTTGCCGGCGGAGCGCAGCCCGTAGACCTCGTGCAGCTCGGCGATGAGCTTGTACTCGATCGCCGCGACGCCGAGGGTCTCGGTGGCCAGTTCTGCCGGCATGGTGGGCGGGGTGGGCAGCATCGCGGCCGCGCCCACACCGGCGCCGACCGTCATCGTGCCCTTCACCGCGGCGGCGATCAGCCGGTCCGCGATGTCCTCGGGACCGAGACCCGGGAACTGGCGGCGGAGGGTCGCCAGGTCACGGACCGGGATCCGCGGAGCGGTCTCGATGAGCCGCTCGGAGACCGATCCGAAACCGGTCCTGGCCATCCGGCCGCCCCGGCGGGCGCCGCCACTCACTCCCCGGCCGATACCGCGAGCGGTCGTGGCCGCGAGCGAGGCCCTGCGGCCTCGCTCGTCGCCCTCGCGGCTGTCCGGCGATCCGGTCACGGGCGCCCGCCGGTCAGGCCGCGCAGTCGCGGCAGATCGGGTTGCCGTTCTTCTCCGAGGCCAGCTGGCTCCGGTGGTGGACCAGGAAGCAGCTCATGCAGGTGAACTCGTCCGCCTGGCGGGGCAGCACGCGGACCGACAGCTCCTCGTTGGAGAGGTCAGCTCCGGGCAGCTCCAGGGATTCGGCCTGGTCGAACTCGTCGACGTCCACCGCGGAGGTGGTCTTCTCGTTCCGCCGGGCCTTCAGTTCCTCGATGCTGTCCTCGTTGACATCATCGTCGGTCTTGCGTGGGGTGTCGTAATCCGTAGCCATTTTCGCTCTCCCCCTGTGGGTGTCTGCGGTGTCTCCAGCGCACGTAACGCGCGGGAGGCCGGACTTGTGCCCGCCTCGAGGCGGAGATTTTGCCTCACATCAAGCCCTGTTACTCAATCGACACCCGACACGCCCCCCGAAGAGGTGATCGCGCCGGTGGCCGATCATGATCCACGGCGGTCCGAAAGTCATACGCCGTGAACGCCTTCACGTGTACTTCCCGTGATCATGACCTGGGGAAACATGGATTTTCCGGTCTTTTCCCCTGGCCTGGCGATCACCGAGCGTACACGCTGTGCGAAGTTGGTGTGCAATCGATCACAGCCGCTCCGCCGCTTGAACAGAACCGGAAATTACTCGCATAGCGAACAGCCCCCGGGCCCGGCCACCCTCCAGGACGCACAACAGGGGTGACAGGTTTCACAGCGACGGACACACCTGTCCTGCGGCGGGGTCCGCGCGGGACCCCGCCCGGGGGCGCGACTGACCGGCACACGGTGGCAGTCCCTGGTCAGAGCGGGATCGCGACCCGCATCACCAGGCCGCCGCCCTCGCGGGGCTCGGCCGCGATGACGCCGCCGTGGGCCCGGGCGACCGAGCGGGCGATCGACAGGCCCAGTCCGACGCCCTTGTCGCTGCCGGTGCGCTCGGTGCGCAGCCGCCGGAACGGCTCGAAGAGGTTGTCGATCTCGTAGGCCGGGACCACCGGGCCGGTGTTCACCACCACCAGGAGCCCCTGGCCGCCCTCCACGGCCGTGGTGACCTCCACCCAGCCGTCCCGGGCCACGTTGTACCGCACGGCGTTCTGGACCAGGTTCAGGGCGATCCGCTCCAGCAGCACCCCGTTGCCCGGGACGACCGCGGAGGTGAGGCTCTCGCGCAGCTCCACGTGCCGGCCCTCGGCCTCGGCGCGGGTCTGCTCGACGGCCTGGGAGGCCACCTCGGCCAGGTCCACCGGTTTGCGGTCCACGATCTCGTTCTCGCTGCGGGCGAGCAGCAGCAGGCCCTCCACGAGCTGCTCGCTGCGCTCGTTGGTGGACAGCAGCGTCTTGCCCAGCTGGCGCAGGTCGGGCGACGCCTCCGGGTCGGACAGCTGCACCTCCAGCAGCGTCCGGTTGATCGCCAGCGGGGTGCGCAGCTCGTGCGAGGCGTTCGCGACGAACCGGCGCTGGGCGTCGAAGGACCGCTCCAGCCGGTCGAGCATCCCGTCGAAGGTGTCGGCCAGCTCCTTCAGCTCGTCGTCCGGGCCGTCCAGCTCGATCCGGCGCTTGAGGTCGGAGCTCACCACGCTGCGGGCCGTCCTGGTGATCCTGCCGAGCGGCGCCAGCACCCGCCCGGACATCACGTAGCCGAACGCGAAGGCGACCACGGCGAGGCCGATGAGGGCCATCAGGGAGCGCTTGAGCAGGGTGTTGAGGGCGACGTCGCGCTGGTGCTGCATGCACTCGTTGATCGCGGTGTTGATGTCGCTGCTGTGGCTCGCGGCGAGGCAGCCGCCCGGCGGCACGTTGATGCCGGTCACCTGGAACGGCAGGTTCGAGCCCTCGTGGATGGCGTGCGCCGCCAGCAGGTAGATGATCCACAGCAGGATCACACCGGCGATCAGGAACATGCCGCCGTAGAGCACGGTCAGCCGTATCCGGATCGTCGGCCGCAGCCAGGGCGGCGGCGGGTGCTCGGCGGGCGGCGGGTCCCAGGACGGGCGCGGCGGGGCGGGCGGCCTGGCGG
>WRCZ01000110.1 GCA_009783685.1 Actinomycetes bacterium | reverse complement strand
TGTTGTGCAGCATCCAGTCCATGAGCCGGGCGCGACCGGCGGCGGGAAGGGCGGTCCCGAGGAGCAGGGCGCGCAGGTCCGTTCCGAGGGCGCGTGCCGTGCTGGTGTCGCGGAGGTCGCCGGGAGCCGCTTCGTTGAGGGTGGGCTCGGTCCGGTCCACGCGGGTCGTGGTGTCGCCGAACTCCCTGACGGCCTTCTGCAGGCCCGCGGGGCCGCCGAGTTCCCGCAGCACCAGGTTCTCCGCGGTGTTGTCGCTGTACTGGAGGGCGGCGGCCAGCACGTCGCGCATCGGCATGCCCTCGGCGACGTGCCGGGAGGTGACGGGGGCGTAGTCGAGGAGATCGGCGCGGGTGTAGGTGAGGGTGCGGTCGAGGTCCGCGTCGGTGTCCTTGCGCAGCAGCGCCGCGGCGGCGAGGGCCTTCACGGTCGAGCAGGTCGCGAACCGGCGGTCGGCCCGGTAGGTGACCGAGCGGCCCGTGCCGGTGTCGAGGACGAACAGGCCGATCGTCGCGCCGTAGCGGCGCTCCAGCTCCCGGAACGCGGGGGCGGCCGAGGCAGAAGCAGAGGCGGAGACGGAGCCCGGAACGGAGGCGGACGGGGTCGCCGGCTCCCTGCCCGTCGCCGCGGAGTGCCCGGCGGGCGCCGCGCCGCCGCCGCACCCGCTGAGCAGGCCGAGGGCCAGCGCGACCGCGGCCGCCGGCACGGCCCCGGCCCGCACGGCAGGCCGTTTCCCCACGGAACTGGTCATGGTCGAGGGTCCCACGGACCCGGCCCGGACGGTCGCCGTCGCCGTCGCCGTCGCCGTCGCCGTCGCCACGGATATGCCGGCGCCTTCACCGTCGCCGAAAACGCGCCCGCCAATTCCGCACCCGCACCCGCGCCGAATTCCGGACCGGCACAGGACCGGATCCTGGCCGCCCGTTTTCGGCGGGCCGGAATTCAATACCGGGACCGCTTCTGCCCGTCCCCTCAAACCCCCTTTGCCGTGCCCGGAATCATTGTTCCGGCCGCATCCCGCGGTGTAGCATTCACGTCGGCCGCCGCGCGTTTCCGCGGCAGCCAGGGGGAGTTCCCGCAGGTGCGGCCGGTCGTGAGCGGACGGCGCCGTTCGATGCGTACCCCACCCGAAAGAGATACGGCGAGCACGCGCCGGACCGCCGGCGCGGGAAATACGCTTTCGAGGAGAGACGATGTCCGTACGGCTTGACGATTCCGTCCGTGTGCTGTTCCAGGGCGACAGCATCACCGACGCGGGGCGGGACCGCGAGGACGGTTTCAGTCTGGGCACCGGCTATGTCAGCCTGATCGCCGGAAATCTGGCGGCGGCCGGCTCCGGCCGGCAGGTCCTCAACCGCGGGATCAGCGGCAACCGCGTCCGCGATCTGCGGGTCCGCTGGCAGCAGGACGCCCTCGACCTCGCTCCCGACGTGCTGTCCGTGATGATCGGCATCAACGACACCTGGCGGCGCTACGACTCCGACGACATCACGACGATCGAGGACTACGAGCGGGACTACCGCGTCATCCTCGACCAGGCCCGCTCGGCCGGCGCGCGCCTGGTGCTCGTCGAGCCGTTCCTCGTGCCCGTCGAGGACGCCCAGTGGACCTGGCGCGAGGACCTCGACGGGCGGATCTCCGTGGTCCGCCGGCTCGCCGCCGACTTCGACGCGGCACTGCTCGCGGCCGACGGGCTGCTCAACCAGGCGGCCCGCGAGGCGGGCAGCCCCGCCGCGATCGCCCGGGACGGCGTGCACCTGACGCCGGAAGGACACGCCTGCCTGGCCGCCGCCTGGCAGAAGCTGGTCGGCGCGGAACAGCCCGCCGCCGGCCCGGCGGAGTCCGTCGGCGTCGTGCGTCCGTGACGCCAGGACCCGCCTGACCTCCGGCGCCGCGTCCGGATTCCCGCGCCTCGCGCGGTACGGCAGAGGCGTCCACCCCCGATCCGTCCGCTTCCGGGGCGCCCGGACGGATCGGGGGTGGACGCCTCCGTCCGTTGCAGGACCTCGCGCCCACCGCGGGTGCCGGCTCATCCCGCGGCTTGGTCCGCCCCCTGGGGCGTCGCCCCCTGCGCCGCCAGGTACTCCGACAGGCCCGCGCCGGTGAGCGGGTAGTAGTCCGACAGCCGCCCGCCCTCGTCGAGGCGGCGGCGGGCGAACGCCTCGCGGTCCTGGTGGGCCAGCGAGTCCTCGCTGAGCGGGACCGCCTGGTCCTGCGGCACCACGACGGCCCCGTCCTCGTCGGCGACGATCAGGTCCCCCGGCGTCACCAGGACGCCGCCGACGCCCACCGGCACGTTGAACGCGGACGGGAACAGCTCCGTCTGCGAGGCGTAGTGCGGCGTCACGCCCGTGCACCAGACGGGAACGCCGAGCGCGCGGATGCGGGCCGCGTCCCGTACCCGCCCGTCGACCACGATGCCCGCGCCCCCGCGCAGCTTGAAGTAGCGCACCAGCATGTCGCCGAGGCAGCCCGTGAAGTGGCTCCCGTACGCGGACACGACGAGGACGTCGCCCGGCTGTATGGACTCCAGCACGCCCCACAGGGCGGTCTTGCGTTCGGCGTCCTCCTGCGCGGCGCCGGAGAAGACGTCCTCGCGCTGCGGCAGGAACTGGAGGGTCACGGCACCGCCGATGACCGTGACGTCCGGTTCCCTGTGCAGCGGCACCGGACCGTCGATGAAGGTCCGGGTGATGCCGGACTGGTGCAGCTTCGCGCAGGCGGTCGCGGCGCTCACCCCCTTCAGCGCCGTGAGCATGCGCTCGGTCGGCCGGACGTAGGACGCGGTGTGGACCGGCGCCCGCATCGACTCGTAGGTGGGCATGTCCCCCGCCCCCGGCGCTCCCTGATCCCCTGTCGGGCTCATCGCCACGCCTTTCCGCGCACAGCTCCGCGCGCAACCATCAGTGACATTATCGCCTATCGATGGTAGATAACAGCCGACCACCAACAGCTGTCAACCACAGGAGACTTCCGTGCCCACGCCGTCCACCGGGTGGTTCGAGGCCGCGCGCTTCGGACTGTTCGTCCATTTCGGGCTCTACAGCCTCGCGGCGCGGCACGAGTGGGTGCGCAGCCGGGAGTCCATGTCGCAGGAGGCGTACGACCGTTACCTGGAGCACTTCGACCCGGACCTGTTCGACGCGGGGAAGCTGGCGCGGGCGGCGCGCGAGGCCGGCATGCGGTACGCCGTCCTGACCACGAAGCACCACGACGGCTTCTGCCTGTTCGGCTCCTCGCTGACGGACTACACGTCGGTGCACGCGGCCGGCCGGGACCTGGTGGCCGAGTTCGCCGAGGCGATGCGGGCGGAGGGCCTGCGGGTGGGGCTGTACCACTCGCTGCTCGACTGGCACCATCCGCACTTCCCGGTGGACCGCCATCACCCGCTGCGCGGGACACCGGCAGAGGCGGAACCCCGGGACCTGGCGCTGTACTGCGACTATCTGCACGCCCAGGTACGGGAGTTGCTGACCGGGTACGGCCGCATCGACCTGCTGTTCTTCGACTTCACCTACCCCGGGATGGGGGCCGCCGAGTGGGGGTCTGAGGAACTGCTCGCGACCGTACGGGAGTTGCAGCCGGGCATCGTCGTCAACGACCGGCTCGGCATCCCCGGCGACTACGTGACCCCCGAGCAGTACCAGCCGGACGAGCCGCTGGAGCGGGACGGCGTGCCGGTCATGTGGGAGGCCTGCCACACCCTCAACGGGTCGTGGGGCTACGACCGGGACAACCACGACTACAAGGACCCCGGCCTGCTGGTCCGGATGCTGGTGCAGTCGGTGGCCTGCGGCGGCAACATGCTGCTCAACGTCGGCCCGACCGGCCGGGGCGCGCTGGACCCGCGGGCCCGGGACACCCTGCGCCAGATCGGCGGCTGGATGGAGCTGCACGCCCGGTCCGTGCACGGTGCCGGCCCGAGCGCGTACGAGGCACCCGCCCACGCCTTCTACACCCAGGCCGGGAACCGCCTCTACCTGCACCTGCCGACGTGGCCGCTCAAGCACCTCCATCTGCCCGGCCTGGCGGGACGGGTGCGCTACGCGCAGTTCCTGCACGACGGATCCGAGGTCCGCTTCCAGCGGATCGACGGGACGCAGCACGAGCACAACAACCTCGCCCCGCCCGGCCGTTCCGCGGACACGCTCACGCTGACCGTGCCGGTCGCCCGCCCCGACGTCCTGCTCCCGGTGATCGAACTCGTCCTGGAAGAAGGGGGTCGAGCACGGTGAGCGGCCCTCTGTCCGCGCGTCTGGCCCCGGTGCTGGACGCGCTCCCGGACCCGGCACAGGACCCGGGGCCCTCCGGCGCCGACGCGCTCGCGAAGCTGCTGTCGGACGCTCCGGCCGCGCGGTGCGGCGTCCCTGACGTGACCGACCGCGCCGTGTGGGACGCCGTTCCCGAGGCGGTGCGCGCCGAGGTCCTGGCCCAGGCCGCGGCCGAACTGGACCGGCCGGCACCGGTGCCGGCCGCGTCGGCCTGGGCCAGGACCTTCCGCGACGGCGACCGCGGCGCCTACGAGGGGCAGGCCAGGGCGCTGCGCGAGCGGGTGACGCTGCTGGCGCTGGCCGCCGTGCTCACCGGTGAGGCGGCGGACGCGACGGCGCCCGGAGGGTGCCCGCATCTCGACGCCGCCGCCGACGGGCTGGTCGCCTTCGCCGAGGCGAGCACCTGGTGCTGGGCGCCGCACGACCGCTTCACGGCCTCACGCGGGGAGCTCGTGCCCGATCCGGACCAGCCGTTCCTCGACCTGGGCGCGGCGGAGATCGCCTCGCTGTTCGCGTGGGCGGACCGGGCGCTCGGGCCGCACCTCGACCGGAGGATGCCCGGCCTGCGCCGCCGGTTGCGCCGCGAGGTGGACCGCCGGGTGCTCGCGCCGTACGAGCGGATCCGGGACTGGCACTGGATCGGCGCCGACGGCAGCGCCAACAACTGGAACCCCTGGATCGTCAGCGCGGTCGTGACGTCGGCGCTGCTGCTGTGCGACGACGACGGCAGGCGCGCCCGGCTGGTCCGGCTGGCCGTCCGCGACCTGGACCACTACCTCGTCGCGCTGCCCGACGACGGCGGGATCGACGAGGGCATCGCCTACTGGTTCGCCGGCGCGTGCCGCGTGCTGGAGGTGCTGGACCAGCTCGCGGACGCCGGCGGCGCCGGTCTCGACGCCCGCGACCTGCCGCTGCTCGCACCGCTGCTGCGCTACCCGCAGCGCATGCACTTCGGTGCGGACCACTACGTCAACGTCGGTGACGCGCCTGCCCGGTTGGGCGGCGGGCGGCCGTGGCAGGTGGTGTTCCGCTGGGGCGAACGGCTCGGCCAGCCGGAGACGGCCGCGCACGCGGTCGCCGCGGCCCGGGACGCGGGCGGCATCGCCGCCACCGGCGGCCTCGGCCGGTCGCTGTCCGCGCTGGCGGACGGACGGTGGTGCCGCGCCGTCACCGGCGCACCGGCAGCTGCGGAGGCCGGGGCGGAGGCGCCCTGGCTGGCCGGCGCCTGCTGGCTCCCCCGCCTTCAGGTCCTGGTGGCGCGGGAGTCCGCGGGCAGCCCGTCCGGGCTGGCGCTGGCGGCGAAGGCCGGGCACAACGGCGAGCACCACAACCACCTGGACGTCGGCTCGTACTGGGTGGCGGTGGACGGGCGGCCGCTGGTGGTGGACGTCGGGCGGCCCGTCTACACCGCGCGGACCTTCGGGCCGGACCGGTACGCGGCCTGGCCGTTCCAGAGCGCCTGGCACAACGTGCCCGAGCCCGGCGGAGGACAGGTCCCCGGCGCCCGACACGGCGCCCGCGACGTGACCGTACGGCTCGACGAGGCGGGCGCCGCGCTGCACGCCGAGGTGAGCGGCGCCTATCCGCGGGGGCTGGTGGCCCGCTGGGAGCGGGAGTTGCGGCTCGAACGCGCCGCCGGCGGCGAGCCGGCCCAGGTCGTCGTCGAGGACCGCTGGCAGGGGCCGCGGGACGGACCGCTGATGATCCGCCATGTCCTGGCCGGGCACGTCGAGTCGGGCAGGGGGTGGGCGACCGTGACCGCGGACAGGGGCGCCGGCCTGCGCATGGAGTGGGACCCGGAGGTCGCCGCCGCGTGGGTCGAGGTGCGGGAACTGGACGACCCGCTGCTCAGGGAGAGCTGGGGAGACCGGCTCACCCGGGTGACGCTGACCGTCCTGGAGCCCGCCGACTCCGGTCGCATCGCCGTGCGTTGGCGCCGGTCGGACTGAACGCAAGGGCTTGCCGCACGACTCTTGAACATGCGGGGCGGCACACCTAGCATCATTAATCGATAGACGATAATTCTTGGAGGTGAAGGTCCATGCGACTCCACCAGGGACGGTGGACCGGCACCTCGCGGCCGTGCGGTCCGGACCTGACACCGGCACCGCACCCCGGGCCGGCCGGGCGGTTACGACGGACGGCGCCCCCCTGGCCGCAGTGACGACCACCGCCCGCCGGACGACGGGCGGTGGTCCCACGGGAAGCGCCGACCAGCGGTTCCCCCAGCAAGCGATCAAGCCGTCAACACGACGAACCTGCCGACGTCCTGTGCGATCTCGGCTGTCCGTGTTCCTGACTACGCAACGGAGCGTGTCCCGAATGAGAAAGATCTGGCGCCGCACCTGCGCTTTCGCCGCGGCCCCTCTGGTAATGGCATCGGCCGCGGCCTGTGGTGGCGGCGATTCCGGGAGTTCGGCCGGGGGCACGACCCTCCGCGTCATCGTCAACATCACGCCGAACCTCACCGAGCAGTACTGGAACACCCTTTTCGACACGTACGAGAAGGCGCACCCCGGCACGACGATCAAGCTGGAGCTGACCGGCACGATCTCGGCGAACGCCAAGCTGACGCAGGACCTCGCCGCGGGCGACCCACCGGACATCGCCCAGCAGATCACGCCGACCGCGGAGGACGCGGACCTCTACACCGACCTCACCGACCAGCCCTGGACGGCCAAGACCCCGCTGGCCGACCAGTACGCGATCAACGGCAAGCGGTATCTGGTCGGCGTCGGCGAGCAGATCCAGTCGCTGGTCTTCTACAACAAGGCCGCGTTCACCAAGGCCGGTGTGGACGCGACGGGCATCAAGACCCTCGCCCAGTTCACCGACGCGATGGCCAAGCTGAAGTCCGCCGGCTACACCCCGCTGCAGACGGCCGGCCAGTGGGTGACGGGCGCCCAGTTCTCGATGATGGCCGACGCCGGTGTCATGACCGCCGACCCCGACTGGACGGTCAAGCGCAAGGACGGCAAGGTCACCTTCGCCGACAGCGGGTACGCGTCCTACCTCCAGCAGTACAAGAGCTGGATCGACGCGGGCTACCTGAAGAAGAGCGCGCTGGGCCTGACCTACCCGGACGGCCAGACGGACTTCCTGAACGGCAAGTCGGCGATGTACATCATGGGTTCGTACTTCGTGCCCGCCGCGGACCAGGCCAAGAAGAGCGACGGGATCGGCGTGTTCACCATGCCGACCGACGGCGCCTACCCGTCCGGCCAGTTCGGCAACATCTCCGACCCGTACGTCGTGGTCAACCGCTCCAAGCACAAGGCGGCGGCGATCGACTTCGTGAAGTGGCTGGTCACCGACCCCGAGGCGGTCAAGAGCCAGCTCGCCGCCGACGGCAACCTGCGGCAGGGCTTCACCTACCCGATGTCCAGCCTCGGCACCGCGGTGCAGCAGATCCTGGACAAGGCGCCCTCGGTGATCGTCAAGGCGGGCCCGCACCAGCCGATCGCCGGCTACAGCGACCAGCTCAACACGACGATCCAGTCGCTGTTCTCGGGTACGTCCGCGTCGAGCGCGGCGTCCGGATTGGACAAGTGGTGGAACTCGCAGAACTGACTCGGCGGGGGCAGCGCTCCGGCGCTGCCCCCCGCCCGGGGCGGCCCGCGCCGAGCCGCCGGGCCACCCGGTTGCGGGAGGGCGCCGTGACCCTGGCCATGATGGGCCCGGCGGTGGTGCTCTACACGGTGCTGACCGTCGTGCCGGTCGGCGTCGCGATCTATCTGAGCCTGACGAACTGGAACGGCTTCTCCTCCGCCGACTTCATCGGCCTGGACAACTACCGGCACCTGTTCGACGACCCCAACTCCACCAAGTCCTGGTACGTGACGGCGCTCATCGCCGCCGTCGGCACCGTGTGCGAAGTGGGGCTGGGCCTGGTGTACGCGCTGATCCTCAAGGGGCGTTCGCGCGGCAACTCGTTCTTCCGCGCGGTGGCGTACTTCCCGCACGTGATCAGCGCGCTGATCCTCGGCTACCTGTGGGCGGCGATCCTCGGCACCAACGGCGCGATCAACAACACGCTGGGCAAGTTCGGCGTCGGTCCCGTCGGGTTCCTCTTCGACGAGAACATGGCCCTGTACTCGCTGATCGCCGTCATCGTGTGGGCCGGGTTCGGCTTCAACGTGGTGCTGTTCGTGGCGGCGTTGCAGACGGTGCCGGCCGAACTGCTGGAGGCCGCCGCGATCGACGGCGCGAACCGGCGGCAGACCAACCTGCGGGTGGTCGTCCCGATGATCGCGCCGGTGGTGACCATCGCGACGGTGCTGAACCTGGTCGGGCTGATCCGCGCCTACGACATCGTCGTCAGCCTCACCGGCGGCGGTCCCGCCGGATCGACCCAGACGTTCTCGTACCTCATTCTGGCCCGCTCCTTCGAGAGCACCAAGGTCGGTTACGCGACCGCTCAGGCGGTGTTCCTGATGGTCGTGTCGGCCGTGCTGGCCCTCGCGGTGACGGCACTGCGCAACCGCCAAGATCAAGCTGCGACAGGTTAGGAGGCGGTGATGGCCGTGCTGGAGGCGGATCCCAGGGAAAAGAAGGCAAGGAGCGTCAGGACACCGGCCGCCGCGGGCGGTCTCTCGCAGGCGGAGCGGCGGGAGGCGCGCTCCCCGGTGCGCTGGGTGCTGCTGACCGTGCTGTTCGTGGTCATGGCCGTGCCCCTGTACCTGCTGGTGGTCAACAGTTTCAAGTCGCAGGACGACATCCTCAACAACCCGTTCTCGCTGGTGCCGGGCCGGATGACGTTCGCGCACCTGTCGGCGGCGATCCACAGCCCGCAGTACAACGTCATCGGCGGCTATGGGTTCACCCTGTTCCTCGTCGTGGCCGTGGACGTGCTGTGCATCGTGTTCGCCGGCCCGGCCGCGTACGCGATCGCACGGAGCATGAAGCGGCGCACCCAGCTGGTGATGCTGTACTTCCTCGCCGGCACGTTCATCCCGGGCGCGGCGGTGATCATCCCGGTGATCTACGTGCTCCGCGACCTCGGGCTCGCCAACACCGTCACCGGCCTGATCGCGCACGACGTGGCGTCGACGCTGCCGGTGAGCATCTTCCTGTTCGTCGGCTTCATCCGCACCATCCCGGTGGACATCGACCAGGCGGCGACCATCGACGGCGCGGGCCGGTACCGGACGTTCTGGACCATCATCTTCCCGCTGATGCGTCCCGCCGTGGTGACCGTGCTGATCCTCAACTCCATCGGTATCTGGAACGACTTCATCAGCCCGCAGATCCTGCTGAGCCCGTCGTCCGGGCACTACACGGTGACGACGGCGATCTACGCCGGGATCAGCCAGTACTCGACCGACATGACGAAGGTCTTCCCCAACCTGCTGCTCGCCGTGGCACCCGTCGTCATCTTCTTCCTCTACATGCAGCGCCACATCATCAGCGGTCTCACCGTCGGTGCGGTCAAGGGATAGCCCCGCCCCGCCGGTTGCCGTTTCTCGGGTCAGGAGAAAGGACAGTGGAATGCTGAACAGATCGCAGGCACGGACGAGGCGGGGCCTGCTGTCCGCGGCGACCGCCGCGGTCGCCGCCTTGTCCGTGGTCGCGGCCGCCCCCGCGGGCAGCGCCCACGGCCACAAGCACGGGGCCGAGGGCGCCAGGACCTACTACGTCTCGCCGTCCGGCAAGGACGTCTTCGACGGGCTCAGCACCGCCAAGCCGTTCCAGCACCTCCAGAAGTGCGCCGACGTGATGGTCGCGGGCGACACCTGCGAGATCATGTCGGGCACCTACCCGGAGACGGTCGTACCGGCGCACTCGGGCAGCTCGGGCCTCCCGATCACCTACCGCGCGGCCGCCGGCGCCCACGTGACGGTCAGCGGCGCGTCCGCCCTCACCGGCTGGAAGCAGGTAACCGGTGCCGACGTCACGGCGATCGCCGCGAACGACCCGTACGCGGCCGGCTCGCCGTTCAGCGCCGCGGTCGGCGCCGGCCACGTCTGGAGCACCGACGCCGACCTCGGCGGCGACCCGACCACGGTGCAGGTGTTCACGGACAAGGCGATGGACATCGAGGCGCAGTGGCCCTACCCGGGCCTGGACCTGCTGAACCCGTCGATCGAGCACGCCGGCGCGGGCAGCGCGGACGCCACCATCGTCGACCCCGCCCTGACCCGGCCCGCCGGGTACTGGAACGGCGCGCGGGCCCTGACCGGCTACTGGTACGTGTCGGCCACCACCACCGTGGCGAGCTCCGACGCCGGCTCGGTGACGCTGTCCGCCGCCCCGCCGTGCGTCCACAAGGTCGTGCCGACCGACACCCGCTACGCCCTGTCCGGCAAGATCGGCGAGCTGGCGAACCCCGGCGAGTGGTTCTACGACGCCGCGGCGCACCGCCTGTACCTGTACAGCGAGGACAGCCCGGCGCAGCACACCGTCGAGGCGAAGACCCGGCAGCTCGCGTTCGACCTGACGAACGCCTCGTACACCTCGGTCGTCGGGATCGGCCTGTTCGCCTCGACGATCACGACGGGAGCGGCCAGCACCCACGACACGCTGGACTCGCTGACCGGCAGCTACCTGTCGCACTACACCGACATCACGCGCGGCACCACGGACTGCGGCTCCAGCGTGACCCGCGGCGTCGCCGACACCGGCATCGTCCTGAACGGGACGGACAACAGGATCGTCGGCAGCGACCTGTCGCTGAGCGCGGGCAACGGCATCGCGCTGGCCGGGCAGAACAACACCGCCACCGACAACATCGTCCACGACGTGGACTACATGGGCACCTACGCGGCGGGCATCGCCGTCATGGGCAACTCCCAGACGGTCATGAACAACACGATCTACCGGGTCGGCCGCAGCGGCATCAACCTCCAGTGGGGCACGAACGCCGGGCTGACCCCGGACAAGGACCGGATCGCGTACAACGACATCTCCCAGTACGCCCGGCTCAGCCTGGACACCGCCGGCATCTACACCTGCTGCGGAGCGGACATGATGGGCTCCTCCGTCGACCACAACCTGCTGCACGACGGCACGCCGACCCCGGGCGTCACCGCGTTCGCGGTCGCCGGCGTCTACGCGGACAACGGCCAGAGCAACCTGGTGATCGCGAACAACGTCGGCTGGAACAACATCCAGGGCACGGTGATGCTGAACGGCCTGGGGACCGGCTCGCACGACAACGGCGTGTACAACAACACCGGCGGCATGACGCTGTTCTACGTCAAGGGACCTGACCAGTCGACCGGGACGAAGATCTACGACAACATCGGTGAGATCAAGGGCGCGGACGGTGCCACCGCCGGCGGGCTGGTGATGTCGAACAACCTCGATCCCGCCGTCGACCCGCTGTTCGTCGACGCGGCGCACCACGACTACCGGCTGACCGAGGCGTCGCCCGCCCGCAACCAGGCGATCCCGCTGCCGGGCGTCAACGACGGCTCGACGGACGCGGTCCCGAGCCTGGGCGCCTACCAGTACGGGGCTCCGAAGTGGACGGCCGGTGCCCGCAGGTAGCGGCAGAACCACGTGTGCCCGAGCCGGAGTTCCGGCTCGGGCACGCGGTGCTGGGCGGCGGCCGCCGTCAGCTCTGGTCCTTCCCGCGGGCGGCGGCGGGCTTGGCCGGCTTCTTCGCCGCGCGGCCGTCGGGCACCGGGCCGCGGCCGGCCGCGTGGTCGGCGAACGCCTCCGCGGCCAGGTCGGCGTCACCGCCGCGCAGCAGGCCCACCAGGCGGCCGTGCTCGTCGGCCATGGCGTGCCAGTCGCCCTCGAACAGCGGGTCGGCGATGGCCCGCAGCGTCCGCAGGCTCGGCTCGATGACCTCCCACATGCGGGCCAGGAACGGGTTGCCGGCGCTCTGGCTGATCAGGGTGTGGAACTCGATGTCGGCGTCACGGAACCGGCTGACGTCGTTGGTGGCGACGGCGTCGTGCATCTGCGCGACCAGGTCGTCGAGCTCCTGCAACTGCTGCTCGGTGATGTGCTCGGTGGCCAGCCGGGCGGCCAGCCGTTCCAGCGGCTCGCGCACCTGGCGGGCGTACTCGGCGTCCTGGGAGGAGATCTCCACGACGAAGTGGCCGCGGCGCGGCACGTGCATCAGGAGGCCCTCACGGGCCAGTTGCTTGACCGCCTCGCGCACCGGTGCCTGGCTGACCCCCAGCCGCCGGGCGATCTCCGACTCGACCACGCGGTCGTTCGGCCCGAGTTCGCCGTCGACGATGGACTGGCGGAGGAGCCCGTACACCTGGTCCGAGATCAGGGTCTTACGGAACCGGTCCTTGTTGGTGGCGAGCGTGGAGACGAACTCAGCCGACGCGTTCGATGCCATGACTCCCAATCCTGCTCTGTGGGGTGGTTCGCTCTATGGTACGCACTTTTATCGTCTATCGATAGATAGACTCATCGAAGCCGGATGCGCCGGGCGCTGTCAACCGTGCAGACCGTAGACGCGTACGGCCGTCGCGTGCAGGACATCCTCCTG
>WRCZ01000109.1 GCA_009783685.1 Actinomycetes bacterium | reverse complement strand
TCGAGCATCAACGCGGGTGCGGTCAGGCTCAGTTGGATGAAGATCCACATCATCACCACGGCACCGCCGATGCCGCCGAGCAGTGCCAGCGCCGAGCCGGCGTCCTTGGCCCCGGCCACCGAGATCAGTGCGCCCGGCAGCGCACCCACGCCCACCACCAGGCAGGTGATCAGCGGCAGCAGCACGGCGAGTCCCAGGAGTTGCGGCAGGCGCCCCCGGATGTCGCGGCGCAGCTCCGCCGCACCGATCTGACGGCCCAGCACCGCCCGGCTGACCACCGTGGCCATCAGCGCCGTCGCGATGACGGATGCGAACATCGTGACCAGCAGGGTGAGTCCGGAGGCCGCCAGCGAGCCGCCGAGCGCGTGGACGATGTCGCTCGCCGTCGCGTCGGGGTTGTTCTCCAGGTCGTTCAGACGGCTGGTGTCCGAGAACTGGTGCTGGAGCAGCGCGCTCGCCGCCTCCACCACGGCGCCCACCACGACGGTGTAGCCGATGACCTTGCGCCAGTGCGTCCGCAGCGTGTCGATCGATCCGCTGAGGATCTCTCCCGCGCCGAGCGGACGCAGTGGCACGACACCCGGCTTGGGGTCCGGTGCCCGCACGCCCCACCGCGGGTACTGCGCCTGCCAACCGGTGCCGGCACCGGCACCCGGTCCTGCCTGAGGCTGCCCGCCGGCGGTTCCGCCCGCGGTGGGGCCCCAACGGGGGCCGCCCTGGTGCGGCGGAGGCGGCTGCTTGCCGGGCGGGGGAGTCCAGCGGGCCCAGCCTTCCGTGGCCGGCGGCGGCTGGTGCCGTGCCCAGCCGGGCAGGCTCCCGGCCGCCGCGTGCTGCTCATCTTCCGGCTGCGGCCGCGCAGGCTCGTCCACAGCCGGCTGGTCCGCCGCGGAGTCGTTCTGCTCCGACTCGTTCCGCTCCGCAGCCGCCTGCGGCCGCACAGGCTGCTCCTGAGCGGGCGAAGCAGCCGTGGGCCGCTCGTGCTCCGGCGCGGCGTCCACGGGGGCGCTCGGCCCCGGGATACGCGGAGTGGTGGCCGCGGGAGACGCAGTGGACGGTGTGGACGGATGTGGCGTCGTGGGGCTGTCGCCGTCGTCCGGCTCGGAGGAGTCGGAGGATCCGGGCGTCGAGCCCGGAGTGGTGGTCATGGAGGCTGCCCCTTCGTGTTGCTCGTTCTGCTCGGTGCCGTATGGGCGCCCATCGTGCCACGGCCTGCCGTCGAAGCGGTCTGGCAGGGCAGACTGAAGGAATGGCTGATCACCTCGCACAGTCCGATGCACGGCCGGAGAACGGCGTCATTCCCGCGCTGCGATGGGAGGAGCCTCCGGAGGGGCCCGTCCTGGTCCTCCTCGACCAGACCAGGCTTCCGCACGAGGAGGCCGAATTGGTGTGCACCGACGTCCAGGCGCTGGTGGCCGCTATACGGTCGCTCGCCGTCCGCGGTGCGCCGCTGCTGGGTCTCGCCGGGGCCTACGGCGTGGCCCTGGCCGCGGCCCGCGGGTACGACGTCGAGGAGGCGGCGGAGCTGCTGGCGCGTGCCAGGCCCACGGCGGTGAACCTGGAGTACGGCGTGCGCAGGGCCGCCGCGGCCTACCGGGAGGCCGGCGTCGAGCAGGGCCCTGCGGCAGCGCTGGCGGAGGCCAGAGCGCTGCACGCGGAGGACGCGGCGGCCAGCACGTCGATGGCCGGCCACGGCGCGCGTCTGCTGGCGGAGCTGGTGCCGGGCGGCGGGTACCGCATCCTCACGCACTGCAACACCGGCGCGCTGGTGTCCGGCGGAGAGGGGACCGCGCTCGCGGTGGTGCAGGCCGTGCACCGCACCGGGGAGCTGCGCCGGCTGTGGGTGGACGAGACGCGTCCGCTGCTGCAGGGCGCCCGGCTGACGGCGTACGAGGCGGCGCGGGCGGAGATGCCGTACACGCTGCTGGCGGACAATGCCGCGGGGTCGCTGTTCGCCGCCGGCGAGGTGGACGCGGTGCTGGTCGGGGCCGACCGGATCGCCGCCGACGGCTCCACGGCGAACAAGGTGGGCAGCTATCCACTGGCCGTCCTGGCCCGCCACCACGGGATCCCCTTCGTCGTGGTGGCGCCGGTGACGACCGTCGACCTGGCGACGCCCGACGGCGCGTCGATCGAGGTGGAGCAGCGGGCCGGCAGCGAGGTCACGGACCTGGCTCCCTCGCCGCTGGGGGCGCAAGCGTACAACCCCGCCTTCGATGTGACTCCGCCGGACCTCATCACCGCGATCGTGACGGAGAACGGGGTGGTCTCCCCGGTCACGGCCGAGGCGCTCGCGGCCGTCTGCGGCGCCTGAATCGGCAGTAGAACCCCAGGTGAGGCGGGGTGTGGCAGGCTGTGGGCGAAGAAGTGGCCGGCGGTTTTCCACAGGTTCCGCAAGAGGCGGTACGCAACTGGGGACAACCATGGACAATGGTCGCGTAGCGTGACCTCGATCACCAAAGGTCACCAGCATCGATATGCAAATGGGATGATGGTCGGTATGAAGGGACGTGTCCTGGTCGTCGACGACGACACCGCGCTGTCAGAGATGCTTGGCATCGTGCTGCGCGGAGAGGGTTTCGAGCCGTCGTTCTGTGCGGACGGTGACAAGGCGCTGGCCGCATTCCGGGAGACCAAGCCCGATCTGGTGCTCCTGGACCTGATGCTGCCCGGGCGGGACGGCATCGACGTATGCCGGCAGATCCGGGCGGAGTCCGGCGTGCCGATCGTGATGCTCACGGCGAAGAGCGACACGGTGGACGTGGTGGTCGGCCTGGAATCGGGTGCGGACGACTACGTGATCAAGCCGTTCAAGCCGAAGGAGCTGGTGGCGCGGGTGCGCGCGCGGCTGCGCAGGGCCGAGGAGCCCACGCCCGAGCAGCTGGCGATCGGTGATCTGGTCATCGACGTGGCCGGCCACTCGGTCAAGCGCGACGGCCAGCCGATCGCGCTGACCCCGCTGGAGTTCGACCTGCTGGTGGCGCTCGCGCGCAAGCCGTGGCAGGTGTTCACGCGTGAGGTGCTCCTCGAGCAGGTCTGGGGCTACCGGCATGCCGCGGACACCCGTCTGGTGAACGTGCACGTGCAGCGTCTGCGCTCGAAGGTGGAGCAGGATCCTGAGCGTCCGGAGATCGTGGTGACGGTCCGAGGCGTCGGCTACAAGGCCGGGCCCGGCTGAGATGTGCGCGTCGTACGAGCGTGAGCGTCTGGAGAGCCGGCTGGCCGATCCCATGCAGGGGCTGCTGCCGGTGATCCGCTCGTGCGTGCGCTGGGCACGGCGTCCGCTGCAGCCCGGGGTACGGCTGTGGCGGCGGAACCTTCAGCTGCGCGTGGTCGCCTTCACGCTGCTGATGTCGGTGGGCGTGGTCCTGCTGCTCGGCTTCGTCGTCATCGGGCAGGTCAAGAACGGCCTGCTCGACGCGAAGGAGAAGGCCGCGGAGAACCAGGCGGTCAGCGGCTTCTCCATCGCGCAGAGCATGGCGGACAAGGGCAGCCAGTCCCGCGGTTCCTCCGGGTCCGGCGGGCCGCAGAGCTCCACGGACTCCGGCACCTGGCTGACCAACCTGGTGGCGCAGTTCTCCAGCGGCGGGAAGGGCGTGTACGGGATCGTCACGCTCTCCCCGGGCGCCGGCGATTCCCAGCTGCTCGGCGAGGGCAGCGTGTACGGGCGCGGGCCGCGCAGTTCCAGCGGCATCCTCCCCGAGCCGAGCATCCCGAAGTCGCTCAGCGACGCCGTGGAGACGCACACCGGTGCGCTCAAGCAGTACACGAAGGTCTACACCGACGACGGCAACCCGCCGAAGCCGGCGCTGGCCATCGGCAAGCGGCTGACGGACATCAACGGCACGACGTACCAGCTCTACTACCTGTTCCCCTTCGACCAGGAGCAGAAGACGCTCGGCCTGGTCAAGGGCACGCTGGCGACCGCCGGGATCTTCGTGGTGGTGCTGCTGGGCGCGATCGCCTGGCTGGTCACGCGGCAGGTGGTGACGCCGGTCCGGATGGCCGCCGGTATCGCCGAGCGGCTGGCCGCGGGACGGCTCCAGGAACGGATGCACGTCACCGGCGAGGACGACATCGCGCGGCTCGGCGAGTCCTTCAACAAGATGGCGCAGAACCTCCAGGTCAAGATCCAGCAGTTGGAGGACCTGTCGCGGATGCAGCGCCGCTTCGTCTCCGACGTCTCGCACGAGCTGCGGACGCCGCTGACCACGGTGCGGATGGCCGCGGACGTCATCCACGACGCCCGTGGCGACTTCGACCCGGTGACGGGCCGGTCCGCCGAGCTGCTGCAGAACCAGCTGGACCGGTTCGAGTCGCTGCTCTCGGACCTGCTGGAGATCAGCAGGTTCGACGCGGGGGCCGCCGAACTGGCGGCGGAGCCGATAGACCTGCGCGAGGTGGTCCGGCGCGTGGTGGACGGCGCGGAGCCGCTCGCGGAGCGCAAGGGAAGCCGTGTGGTCATCCGCGGTGACGCGCAGCCGGTGATAGCCGAGGCCGATCCGCGCCGTGTGGAGCGGGTGCTGCGCAACCTGGTGGTCAACGCGATCGAGCACGGCGACGGCCGGGACGTCGTGGTCCGTCTGGCGACGGCTGACGGCGCCGTGGCGGTGGCCGTCCGCGACTACGGCGTCGGGCTCAAGCCCGGCGAGGCGACGCGGGTGTTCAACCGGTTCTGGCGTGCCGACCCGGCGCGGGCCCGTACGACCGGAGGCACCGGGCTGGGCCTGTCCATCGCGGTGGAGGACGCCCGGCTTCATGGCGGGTGGCTGCAGGCGTGGGGCGAGCCCGGTGGCGGCTCGCAGTTCCGGATGACGCTTCCGCGGACCGCGGGCGACAGCCTGCGCGGTTCGCCGATCGCGCTGGAGCCCGAGGACTCGCGGCGCAACCGCGGCCTGACCTCGTCGGGCCTGCCGGGCAGGAGCGGTGCGACGTCGGCCTCCGTGCCGGTGCCGCGCAGCGGTGCCGCTGACGGCCCGCAGCACGGCCCCATGGCCCGGGACGCCCTGGCCAACGGCACTCCGATGCCGGCGATACCGCCGATGCCGGCCGGTATGCCGAGAACGCCCGCGGCCGATCCGGCGGCGTTGCCGGGCAGCGGCGCGCGCGTGGTGGGTCACAAGGGAGCGGCTCGGGAGGACGACGTCTGATGAGTGCCTTGGGGGGCCGCCGGCGGCTGCTGCAAGGCCTGCTGCCGCTGGGCGTGACCCTGCTGGTCGCGGGCTGCGCATCGATGCCCAGCAGTGGTGAGGTGCGCAAGGTCGGGGACGGCCAGCGGGCCGACGCGGACGCGCAGGTGCGGGTGTTCGGCATTCCGCCGCACCCGGGCGAGTCGCCGTCCCAGATCGTCAGCGGTTTCCTGGAGGCGACGACCAGCGGCGAGGCGAACTTCTCCACGGCCGAGAAGTACCTGACCAAGCACGCGCAGGACGGCTGGGATCCGCTCGACGGGATCACCATCGTCTCCGGCCTGGGACAGCCGGTGGAGACGGTCGGCACCAGCCACCGGGACGGGTTCTCCACGGTCACGGTCACCAGTACGAGGGTCGCGGCGGTGGACACCAAGCACGGCTACCAGCCGGTGCAGGAGCCGCTCGACTCGGGCGGTTTCCAGCCGTCGTTCAACCTGCGGCGGCAGGCCGGCACCGGTGAGTGGCGGATCGACGGGCTGCAGGACGGCCTGACGCTGTCGGAGTCGGACTTCCAGCGGATCTACCACTCGGTGAACATGTACTACTTCGCCAACCTGGGCCCGGACGGGCGCAGCGGCGGAGGCGGCGCGCAGACACTGGTGGCCGACCCGGTCTACCTGCGCAACCAGACCGACTCGCTGGTGTCCACGGTGTCCGCGCTGCTCAACGGGCCCACCGACTGGCTGGCGCCGGTGGTGACCACCGCGGCCCCCGCGGGGGTGCGGCTGTACGGCAAGGGCCCGGACCAGGGTGTGTCGCTGGACGACTCGCAGCATCTGACGGTGCGCCTCGACCACAAGGCGGACCAGCTGCGCGGCCAGCGCTGCGTGCAGATGGCCGCCCAGCTGTTCGCGACGGTCCAGGCGCAGGCCTCGGCGAAGCTGGCGTCGGCGGAGGTCCAGCACGCCGACGGATCGACGGCGTGCGTGCTGTCCAGCGCGCAGGCCGAGGCTTACGGCGCGGAGAACCTGGTGGGGTCGACGACCCGCCAGTACTACATCAAGTCCGACAGCTCCCACCGTCTGATGGACCTGGCCGGCGACGCGACGGCTTCGACGCAGCTCACGGGAGTGCCGGTGTCGGGGCCGTTCGGCGGTGACAAGGCGGATCTCGGTTCGGTCGCCGTGCGGCGCGACGAGCAGGTGGCCGCGGGCGTGCGCACCAACGGCCGCCAGCTGGTCGTCGGTTCGCTGGTCGGCGGCACCGACATGCCCGCGCCGGTGCTGACCAGCACCGCCACCGATCCCAAGAACGGCCTGAGTGCCCCGAGTTGGGACGGGCTGGGGGATCTGTGGGTGGCGGACCGCAGCGCGGTTCCCTCCCGGCTGACGGTGCTGGTGGACGGTCATGGCCCTGCCGTGCCGGTGAGCGTCCCGGAGCTGTCGGGTCGCGTGGAGTCCCTGAAGGTGGCCTCCGACGGGGTGCGGGTCGCGCTGATCGTGAAGGACGGCGGCGTGATGCGCCTGCAGGTCGGCCGGATCCAGCGCGGCGGCACGCACGACCACCCGACCTTCTCCGTGTCCGGGCTGCGCACGCTGCCCTCCCAGGAGGACGTGACGTCGGTGGCGTGGGCGGGCGCGAGCCGCCTGGTGGTGCTCGCCAACCAGTCCGGGGTGCAGCAGATCCAGTACATGAGCACGGACGGCTCGGCGGGCGCGGCACTTCAGGGGGTCAGCGAGGCCGCCTCGGTGGCCGCGTCCGAGGACCAGAGCCGGCCGCTGCTGGCCGCGTACAACGGCAGCGTCTACCTGCTGCCCACGGACACCAACTGGAAGCAGATCACGCCCAAGGGCGTCAGCCCCGTCTACCCGGGCTGACCTGCGGCCGGGCGGGTACGCGAGCCCGCGCGGCCGTCCCGTGGCGCGCCCGCCGGCAGGGCCCGGGGCAGGCTCACCGCTGGGCCCCACGGCAGGTTGTCCACAGCCTCGAAAGGGTGACTGGCGGGCCGCCTGCCGCAGCGCGCACAGTGGAGTCATGCGGGGCTGGTGGCAGGAGATCACCGGGCTGGTCCTGCCGGTGGACTGCGCGGGCTGCGGGCGTCCGCGTACCGAGTTGTGCGAGCGGTGCCAGGGGCTGCTGGGCGGGGCGGCCTCGGCGCGGCGGGTGCGGCCGGCACCGGAACCGCCCGGGCTGCCACCGGTGTGGGCGGCCGGCAGGTACGGCGACGAGGTGCGGGCGGTGGTCCTGGCGCACAAGGAGCGGGGTGCGCTGGGTCTGGCCGGGCCGCTGGGCGCGGCACTGGCCGGCGCGGTCCGGAGGATGGGTGCGGACGGGCCGCTGCTGCTGGTGCCGGTCCCTTCGGCGCGGCGTGCTGTGGCGCAGCGCGGCCACGACGCCACCGCCCGGATGACGCGGGTCGCGGCCCGGGAGCTGCGACGGCAGGGCGTGCCCGCGCGGGCGGCGGGTGCGCTGCGGCTGCTGCGGCCGGTGGCCGACCAGACGGCGCTGGGCGGGGCCGGACGCCTCGTGAACCTGTCCGGTGCGATGGCAGTGGCGGGCGGGTCCGGAAGGCTGCTCAGGGCGGCGCCTGTCGTCCTGGTGGACGATCTGATGACCACGGGATCGTCACTGACCGTGGCCGCCCGGGCCGTCTCCGTTGCGGGCGGGAGGGTGGCCGGGGCGGCCGTGGTCGCGGGGCCGCGGGATCCGGAAGTCCACCCGGATGCCCGTCTCCGCAGGTAGACCGCGCGGTAGTTCACCCGAATGGAGGTATGACGTCGTTGGGGATGCCGACATCCACACTCCGGGACTATGTTCGGGGAAGAGGGAAGCGGACACCTGGGGTGTTGATCTTCCCAGTGGGGCAGAAGGAGGTGAAAGCCGCAGCTTCGCGGCACCCGGAAGCCCTGGGGCGGTGAAGCGGCAGCTAACGCAGCGCCGGACGGGCCTCGCGCCCGGCTCGGCCTTCAGGAAAGGGATCGCCCCGGCCACTGGGGTGATCCGGGAACGGAGTTCTGCGTGGACATCGTCGTCAAGGGCCGCAAGACCGAGGTGCCCGAGAGGTTCCGGAAGCACGTGGCCGAGAAACTGGACAAGATCCAGAAGCTCGACGGCAAGGTGATCAGCCTCGACGTCGAGGTGTCCAAGGAGCTCAACCCCCGGCAGGCGGACCGCTGCGACCGGGTGGAGATCACGCTGAACACCCGCGGACCGGTGGTCCGTGCCGAAGCCGCGGCCGCCGACCCGTACGCCGCTCTGGACGTCGCGGTCACCAAGCTGGAAGCCAGGCTCCGCAAGGCCGCGAGCAAGCGGCACACCCGCCGTGGCACCGGCAGGATCCCGGCGTCCGACGTAGCGGCGGCCGTGCCGGACGCCGCGCGCATGAACGGCGACGGGACGCTCGTCGCCGACCACGCCGAGGAAGGTGTGCCCACCACCAAGATCGGCTCGCTGGAGGTGCACGGCGAAGGCCCGCTGGTGGTGCGGGAGAAGACCCACGTGGCGGCGCCGATGGCGCTCGACCAGGCCCTTTACGAGATGGAACTGGTCGGGCACGACTTCTACCTGTTCGTCGACAGCGACACCAAGCAGCCGAGCGTGGTCTACCGCAGGCACGGCTACGACTACGGCGTCATCCATCTCAACGCAGACGAGACGGGAGTGCAGGAGCCGGCCGGCGCCGGCGGTGCGCTGCACCGCTGAACCAACCGGCAGGAGGAGGGCAGTTGGTGCCCCCGGGCGTGGTCCTGGGGGCACCACCGCGCGTGGACGTGAAATGCTGGGCCAGTGGCCAACTCTGGTCTGAGGGGGAGGATCTGATGCCGGACTTCGCATATGGGGGACCCGGCGAGCAGGACCCGGTTCCGTACGGCGGACCCGCAGGACCGACCCCTGCCGAACCCATCAGGGTGCTCGTCGTGGACGACCACGCGCTGTTCCGCCGCGGCCTGGAGATCGTGCTCGCCCAGGAAGAGGACATCCAGGTCATCGGAGAGGCGGGGGACGGCGCGGAAGCCGTCGAGAAGGCCGCCGACCTGCTGCCGGACATCGTGCTGATGGACGTGCGGATGCCGCGGCGCGGCGGGATCGAGGCGTGCACCTCCATCAAGGAGGTCGCCCCCAGCGCCAAGATCATCATGCTCACGATAAGCGACGAGGAAGCCGACCTCTACGAGGCGATCAAGGCCGGGGCGACCGGCTACCTGCTCAAGGAGATCTCCACCGACGAGGTGGCCACCGCGATCCGCGCGGTGGCGGACGGCCAGTCGCAGATCAGCCCGTCGATGGCGTCGAAGCTGCTGACCGAGTTCAAGTCGATGATCCAGCGGACCGACGAGCGGCGGCTGCTGCCCGCGCCCAAGCTCACCGACCGTGAGCTGGAGGTGCTCAAGCTGGTCGCCACCGGCCTGAACAACCGCGACATCGCCAAAGAGCTGTTCATCAGCGAGAACACGGTCAAGAACCACGTCCGCAACATCCTGGAGAAGCTGCAGCTGCACTCCAGGATGGAAGCGGTCGTCTACGCGATGCGCGAGAAGATCCTGGAGATCCGCTAGCGGCGGTCGTGCGTCCGGTTCACCGCGGCGACCAGCGGCTCGCGCAGCGTCTCCGGCAGCACGCGCTCGACCCGGGCCTCCACGCAGCCCACCCAGCCGGCCGCCTCGGCCAGGGCGTCGGCGGCGGGCTGCACCGCTTTCGGGCCGTTCAGCGACACCTGCCGGGCCACCAGGGTGCTGCCCTCGCGCGCGGGATCGACCCGGCCGACCAGCCGCCCGCCCGCCAGCAGCGGCATTGCGAAGTAGCCGTGGATCCGCTTCTCCTTCGGGGTGTACGCCTCGAGCCGGTGGGTGAAGCCGAAGATCCGCTCGGTGCGCGGCCGGTCCCAGATCAGCGAGTCGAACGGGGACAGCAGCGTCGTGCGGTGCCGGCCGCGCGGCTCGCTCGCGAGGGCCGTCGGGTCCGCCCACGCCTGCTTGCCCCAGCCCTCGACGTCCACCGGCACCAGACCGGTGTCCTCTATCACCGCCATCACCTGCTCGCCCTTGAGCCGGTGGTAGTCCGCGAGGTCCGCCCGGGTGGCCACGCCCATCGCGGCGCCGGCCTGCGCGACCAGCCGGCGCATGCACTCGCGGTTGTCGATGTCGTCGTGCAGCAGGTCGGCGGGCACGGCCCGCTCGGCCAGGTCGTAGACCCGCTTCCAGCCGCGCCGCTCGGTGCAGACCACCTCGCCGGTGTCGAGTAGCCACTCCACCGCGATCTTGGTCTCCGACCAGTCCCACCAGGGGCCGCCGTTCTTCGCCCCGCCCAGTTGGGTGGAGGTCAGCGGGCCCTCCGCCTTGAGCTGGTCCAGCACCGCCGCGCAGGAGCGCTCGGCGTCGGCCAGCACGTGCCAGCGGTGGCCGCGCGCCCGCCGGGCCCGCCGCCGGAACGCGAAGTGCGGCCACTCCTCGATCGGCAGGATGCACGCGGCGTGCGACCAGTACTCGAAGGCGTGGTTGTCCGTCCAGTACGCGCGCTCCACGGCCTGCCGGCCGACCGCGCCGAGCCGGGCGTACGGGATCAGCTCGTGCGACCTGGCCAGCACCGAGATGGTGTCCAGCTGCACCGCGCCCAGCGACCGCAGCACCCCGCGGGTCGCCGCTCTGCGGTCCGGGGCGCCGACGAAGCCCTGGGCCCGCAGGACGATCCTGCGGGCCTCGTCAGCGGACAGGGAGACCTGGGGAGGCTGCAGGAGCGTCATGCCGGCAAGGGTAGAACCGGCCACTGACAATGCCGCTGACCTGCGCGGATATCCCAACGGCCACCTCGACGGGCACCCCTTGCGGCGTCCCGGAGCGCCGCTCGGGACGCCCGCCGGGACGGTCAGGCGGGGTGGGGCAGGTACGGCGTCGCGGTCGCGCGGTCCCAGTCCGAGGGCAGCAGGGAGCCGTACCAGGCGTCGCGCCGGGTCCCCTGCTGGACGATCTTGGACCGCATCGTCCCCTCCATCACGAACCCGGTCCTCCGGGCCACCGCGCGCGACCCCTCGTTGCCGGCCTCCGCGTACCACTCGATGCGCTCCACTCCGAGGGCGTCGAAGGCCCAGGCGCACACCGCGCGGGCCGCCTCCACGGTGTAGCCCCTGCCGCGCTGCTCCTTGGCGGTCCAGTAGCCGAGCTCCGCCTGGTGCGTGGGAGCGGCGAGCTGGCCCAGCCGGACCAGCCCCATGGAGCCGACGAGCGCGCCGGTGTCGCGGGTGAAGACGCCGAAGTTGTAGAGGGAGTCGTCGCGCCAGCCGTCCGCGGAGATCTGCTCGACGAAGCCCACCGCGTGCTCGCGCGTGTACGGAGAGGGGACGGACGTCCAGCGCGGGATCTCTGGGTCCTGGCACGCGGCGAGGACGGCATCGACGTCCCCGGACGCCAGCGGACGCAGCAGCAGGCGGTCGGTGGTGAGGGTGATGGGCTCCATCGGCCGAGTATCGCGGAGCCCCGGGGCGGCCGGAAAACCGTTTTGCCGCCGCCGGGCCTCCCGGCCCGATGGTGTCCTCGCTTACGATGGCCGTTGCAGCGGGTCTCGACGTCAGGAACCCCGCTGTGCCCAGCGCGGGAGCCGCGCCAGGCCCGACCGGCAAGGAGCCAGCCTACGTGTCCGTCATCAGCAAGATCATGCGTGCAGGTGAAGGCAAGATCCTGCGCAAGCTGCACCGCATCGCGGACCAGGTCAATTCCATCGAAGAGGACTTCGTCAACCTCACCGATGCCGAGCTGAGGGCCCTCACCGACGAGTACAAGGAGCGGTACGCCGACGGCGAGTCCCTCGACGACCTGCTCCCCGAGGCGTTCGCCACGGTCCGCGAGGCCGCCAAGCGCGTCCTCGGCCAGCGCCACTACGACGTGCAGCTCATGGGTGGCGCGGCCCTGCACATGGGCTATGTCGCGGAGATGCGCACCGGCGAGGGCAAGACCCTGGTCGGCACCCTGCCCGCGTACCTCAACGCGATCTCCGGCAAGGGCGTGCACCTGATCACGGTCAACGACTACCTCGCCGAGCGCGACTCGGAGTGGATGGGCCGGGTGCACCGCTTCCTCGGCCTGGAGGTCGGCTGCATCCTCGCGAACATGACGCCCGCCGAGCGCCGCGAGCAGTACGGCTGCGACATCACCTACGGCACCAACAACGAGTTCGGCTTCGACTACCTCCGGGACAACATGGCCTGGTCGCAGGACGAACTCGTCCAGCGCGGCCACAACTTCGCGATCGTCGACGAGGTCGACTCGATCCTGGTGGACGAGGCCCGTACCCCGCTGATCATCTCCGGCCCGGCCGACCAGGCCACCAAGTGGTACAGCGACTTCGCCCGCCTGGTGAAGCGGCTGAACCGCGGCGAGGCCGGCAGCCTCGGCAAGGAGGAGACCGGCGACTACGACGTCGACGAGAAGAAGCGCACCGTCGCCATCCACGAGTCGGGCGTGACCAAGGTCGAGGACTGGCTGGGCATCGACAACCTCTACGAGTCGGTCAACACCCCGCTGGTCGGTTACCTCAACAACGCGATCAAGGCCAAGGAGCTCTACAAGAACGACAAGGACTACGTCGTCATGGACGGCGAGGTCATGATCGTCG
>WRCZ01000108.1 GCA_009783685.1 Actinomycetes bacterium | reverse complement strand
GGGAACTGCGCGACAAGCAACGACGGCGGCGCACTCGGCAATGCAGGCCCGGGGGCACCCCGGATCCCGCAGGGGCGCGGGGAACTGCGCGAACAGGCGGGACGAGACCCGCAGACGGCAAAGCACGCCCGGGGGCACCCCGGATTCCGCGAAGGGGGCGCGGGGAACTGCGCGACGAGCCGAGTGGGGCCGCACGCCGGACCAGAGCCCCCGGAGGTCGCCTCCGGCTCAACCGCTTACCGTGACACCCCGTAAGGGGAATTGAGCCCGCACCCCGCCACCACAACGCCCGAAGTCTGTCCAGATTGGTACGTGTCCCTTTTTGGACACGTGTCCCTCCCCGCAAGCGAACACGCAGGTAGGAAACGCTTTCACCATACCCACGACTCCCACACCCCCCGATAACCCGCTAGGCACGCCCGGGTGCCGTCGGGTACCAATCAAGTGCGGCCCTCCCGGTGTTACTCCCCGCCTACGGAGCGTGCCGCAGCACCGAAGGTGCCACCTGGACGCGGCTCCCCCGAGTCGCCGCGGCCAGGCGGTCGGACGGCGGCGCACAAACCGGCACGCTCGCCCGGTTTTTCCCCGGGGGGGGCGCTGTCCGACTTGATGGGGGCCGGCCAGGCCCGTCGACCCCCATCGCACGGTGCCGTTCGTTCCCGGACCTATGGGGGGGCGGGAACGGACGGCCCACCGGACGGGGTGGGGCGCAACGCCTTGACCAGTTCGGGGTCCTGGCCGAGTTTCAGGCCGGCCTCGAATCTGCTGGACGCGTGGAGCCGCTCCATCAGCTTGGCCACCGCGCGCTGCACGGTGCGGCGGTGGACGCCCATCTTGCGGGCGATCTGGTCGTCGCTCAGGCCGCCGGCCATCAGGCGGATCACCGCCCGCTCCTGGAGCGTCAGTCCGGCCGCCCCGGAGCCCGGCGGCTCCGCCATGGGGAAGGGCACGGCCCGCAGCCAGAAGTCGTCGTAGAAGGCGCTGTACGCACGGATCAGGGCCGCCCCGCGGACCACGAGCATCGCCACGCCCGGGTCGTCGGGGTCGGCGGGCAGGCAGACCGCGGCCCGGTCGTGGATGATCATGTCCAGCGGGGCGTGGTCGAGCAGCCGCACCTCCACGCCCGCCTCGTGGAGTTCCTGGAGGTAGCCGGAGTAGCGGGGGCTCTGCAGCAGCACCAGCGGGTACATCGCCCGCAGGTGCGCGCCGCGCCGCATGGTGTCGATGTCCCGTTCCAGGGACGTCTCCAGGACCTGCGCCGTCGGCATGGGGCCCGGGTGCATGGCGTCGACGGAGTGCTGGCTGGTGGTCTCCAGCGCGACCAGCGTGCGGTCCTTGCGCCGCCGGTCGACGATGTACTCGACCTCGACCTGCGAGGGGTCGCGGGTGGCCGCCGGCCGGTACAGCGTCATCAGGGAGTGGGTGAGGTGCTGCAGGGCTGTCGCGTTGCGGACCTGTTCGGCCGCGTTGGCGTGGTAGGCGTCCATGGTGCGCACCAGCGCGGTGTCCGGCTCGACCGCCTCCAGCACCCCGTCGACGACCTGGACCAGGCCCAGTTCGTTCAGGCGCCTGCGCCCGCGCCCGGCCTGGTCCGCGTCCACCCCCGCGGCCTTGCGCAGCTCCTCGTCGGAGGAGATGCCGCCCTGTGCCCGGAGCGCCTGGTAGATCGCAAGCGCCACCTCCTCGTCGCCCGGCATCAGACGGCCCTCCGAATCCAGCGACAGCCCCACTCACCGACTCACAGGTCGAACTCCGCGGGGTTGAGACCCACCGCGAAGCACGCCTCGCGGACCACGGCCTGCTCGCTCTTGTCGAAGACGCCGTCCGCGCCGCCGATGACGATACCGATCTGGATGACCGCACGCGCCTCGGTGGGCTTCTTCTGCACCTTGGCGATCTCCTGGAGGATCGCCACCTTGCCGAAGGCGAAGTCGGCGGTGAGCTTGCCGAGGTAGTCGTCGAAACGGCGCTGCAGGTCCAGCGCGGGGAAGTTCTGCAGCACCTCGTTGGTGCCGATGAGCGTGGCGACGCGCTGCCGCTCGGAGGGGTCGACGGTGCCGTCCGCCGCGGCGACCAGGGCGCACATCGCCATGCTGGCGTCCCGGAACGCGCCGCTCTTGAGGTCGTTCTTCTTCGCCGTGAGCTGGGTCTGCATGGTCTGGGCGGATTCCTTGAAGCGGTCCCACAGGGCCATGGCGGTCTCTCCTACGCGGTTTCGTGTTCGGTTTGTACGGTTTCGTACGGTCGTGCGTGGCGTTCAGAACAACTCCCGGAGAGCGTAAAGAAGTTCCCAAGCCGCCACGTCCGCGCCCCGCGATCCCCCGTTCAGGGCACCAGGACGACCTTGCCCGTGGTCCCGCGGGACTCCAGTGCCCGGTGTGCGGCGGCGGCCCGCGCGAGCGGGAAGGTCTGCACGGCCGGCACCAGCCGGCCCGAGGCCGCGGCCGCCAGCGCCTCCGCCTCCAGCTCCCGCAACCCCTCGGGTGTTCCGGTGTACTTCTGCATCGCGGGACCCACCAGCGTCGCCGATTCGATCCCCAGCGCGGCGAGTTCGCCCTCAGCGAACATGGCCCGGCCGTCCGTTCCCGACGCCCACCCGTAGACCAGATGCCGGCCGCCGGGCGCCAGCAGGCCGACGGCGGCACGGGCCGGCTCGCCGCCCACACCGTCCAGGACGACGGTCGCCGGACGGTCCGCGCCCAGGGCCGCCCTGACCTCGTCCGCCCAGCCGGGCCGCGCGTAGTCGACGGCGAGCAGCCGCGGGTCCGGGTCCAGCGCGCGCACGCGGGCCGCCTTGGCCGGGCCGCCGGCCGCGCCGACGACGGTCGCGCCGAGCTGCCGGGCGTGCTGGACGGCCAGGGTGCCGATGCCGCCCGCGGCGGCCAGCACGACCACGGTGTCCCGCGCGCGCAGTCCGGCCATCCGCAGCACGGCCATGGTGGTGCGCCCGGTGCCGATCATCGCCACGGCCTCGGGGAAGCCCAGCCCGTCCGGGAGTTCGTGCAGGCGGGCCGCCTCGGTGACGGCCAGCTCCGCGTAGCCGCCGGGCACCGTCCCCAGGTGGGCGACGACCCGGCGGCCCAGCCAGGACGGGTCGGTGCCGGGCCCGAGCGCGTCGACGGTGCCGGCCACCTCGCGGCCCGGCACGGTCGGCAGGTCGGGCGGCGGGATCGGTCCGGTGCCGGTGCCGGACCGCAGGATGGTGTCGACCAGGTGCACCCCGCAGGCGGCCGCGGCGATCCGCACCTGGCCGGGGCCGGGCACCGGGTCGGGGACCTCTTCGTAGCGCAGGTTCTCCGGCGGGCCGAAGGCGTGCAGGCGGACGGCGTGCATGGGCGGGTCCCTTCGTGTCAGGGGCCGGGTTCCCCGCGGGGAGCCGGCGCGGACTCCGCCAGCCAACAACCTCAAGCGGGCTTGAGGTCAAGTCGCGGCCGCCACCGGCCCGGTCAGACCCGCGGGTAGCGGGCGAGCAGCTCCCACACCACGGGGTTGCCGTCCAGGCCCTCGTGCATGTCGGTGAGGTCGGCGACCACGTCGTGCAGGAAGTCCCGGGCCTCGCGGCGCAGTTCCTCGTGCCGCACGGTCAGCGGCGGCTCGTCCGGGACCCAGTCGGCGGTGACGTCCACGTGCCCGAAGCGGCGGACGAAGCGCAGCCGGTCGGTGGACTCGGTGAAGTCGAACTCGGCGTGCTGCGGGCGCGCGGCGCGGCTGCCGTGCGGGTCGCGGTCCAGGTCCTCGGCGATCGTGCACAGCGCCCACGCGAAGTCCAGCACGGGCACCCAGCCCCACCGGGTGGACAGCTCCCGCTCGTCCTCGGCCAGGTAGACGTCCCCGCAGAACAGGTCGTGGCGCAGCGCCCGGACGTCGGCCGTCCGGTAGTCGGTCTGCGGCGGGTCGGGGAAGCGGCGGGACAGGGCGTATCCGAGGTCGATCACCGGCGCATCGTGTCAGACGCCCCCGCGGGCCCGGACCTCGCCCTGGGACGCGGACGGCCCCCGCCCGCCGGCGCGGGGCCGGGGCGCAGGGGCCGTCGAGGCGCGGCGGAACGTCAGAGGTTGACGCCGAAGTCCGTGGCGATGCCCACCAGGCCCGAGGCGTAGCCCTGGCCGACGGCGCGGAACTTCCACTCGGCGCCGTTGCGGTACAGCTCGCCGAAGACCATGGCGGTCTCGGTCGCCGCGTCCTCGCTCAGGTCGTAGCGGGCGATCTCGGCGCCGCCGGCCTGGTTGACGATGCGGATGTAGGCGTTGCGCACCTGACCGAAGTTCTGGCTCCGCGCCTCGGCGTCGTAGATGGACACCGGGAAGACGATCTTGTCGATGTCCGCGGGCAGGCCCGCGAGGTTGACGTTGATCTGCTCGTCGTCGCCCTCGCCCTCACCGGTGCGGTTGTCGCCGGTGTGCACGATGGTCTGGTCCGGGCTCTGCTTGTTGTTGAAGAAGACGAAGTGGCCGTCCGAGTAGACCTTGCCGGTGGCGTTGACCGCGATGGCGCTCGCGTCGAGGTCGAAGTCGGTACCGGTGGTGGTTCGGACGTCCCAGCCCAGGCCGACCGTCACGGCCGTCAGACCGGGCGCTTCCTTGCTCAGTGAGACATTGCCGCCCTTGGTCAGGCTTACCGCCATGGGAAGTCCCCTTTTGTGGTCTCGTAGGTGATGCGGACGAAAGTACCGTCATCACTTCCATACGCGGGGGCGCCTCCGGAGGTTCCGTCACGGGCCGAAATCCCCGTGACGGGTGACCGGGGACGCGGGATCATGGAGGCATGTCCGGGCCCCTGCACATCCGCGGTTCGGTCTCCGTGCCGGAGGCCGAGCTGATGTGGCGTTTCTCCCGGTCCTCGGGGCCGGGCGGGCAGCACGTCAACACCACTGACACGCAGGTGGAGTTGCGCTTCGACCTGGCGGCGACCGAGTCGCTGCCGCCGGTGTGGAAGGAGCGGGCCCTGGAGCGGCTGGCCGGTCGGCTGGCCGGCGGCGTGCTCACCGTGCGGGCGTCCGAGCACCGTTCGCAGTGGCGCAACCGCGAGGCGGCCGAGGCCAGGATGGCCGCGCTCCTCGCGCAGGCCACCGCGCCGCCCCCCAAGGCCCGTCGTGCCACCCGGATCCCGCGCGGCATCAACGAGCGCCGGCTGCGGGTGAAGAAGCAGCGCAGCGAGACCAAGCGGAACCGCCGCGGGAACTGGGACTGAACCGCTGCGGGGACCGGGACCAGGGCCTGTCCGGCGCGCGGCGGCCGGCGGCCGTCAGGTCAGGTAGCGGTAGCGGCCGCGGAAATAGGTGAGGGGGCCGCCGTCGGCGCTGGGCGTGCGCGCGGTCATGACGCGTCCCACCAGCAGGGTGTGGTCGCCGGCCGGGACCCGCTGCTGGGTCTCGCACTCGAGTATCGCCAGCGCCCCGCCGAGGATCGGCGCCCCCGACTCCTCGCCGCGGTAGTAGGCGATGTCCTCGAAGAGCAGGCGGTCGCTGATCCGGCCGCGCATCGCGAACCGGCCCGCGATGTGCCGCTGGCTCTCGCTGAGCACGGACACCGCCCAGCGCGGCTGCCGCTCCAGCAACTCGTCCATCCGCGAGCCCACCCGCACGCTCACCAGGACCAGGGGCGGTTCCAGGGACACCGACATGAAGGCGGTCGCCGTCATGCCGACGTCCTCGCCGCGTGGCGGGTCATCGGCGTCGTGCGCCGTGATCAGCACCACGCCCGCGGCGAGGCGGGTCATGGCGGCACGGAAGTCGTCGATGCTGGCAGTCGGACCCATGGTGGTCCCAGAATGCCGTCCCGGGGAGTTGTGAAGCACGCTCCTCACGTTACGGGTCGGTGGAACGGCCCTGCATCGGGCTGTGGTCCCGACCCCCCGCGCATCAGGTCCTAGGACCAAAGGCTCTACGTTGTGTATTCAACTGCTTACCTGATGGTGTGACTTGAGTCACAAGGGGGAGGAATTGTTGACCCTGTGTACCGGGCGGACAGCTCGCTGTGATTCAGTTGCCGATGTAATCGGATGAGTGCGCATGCGTCACCACAGGGACCAGGAAGACCGACCGCCGGAGACCATCACGGGAGCCGCTGCAGAGGGCGTGGAGAGGGGCATGGACACCGATTCGGAGCCGTATGTCCGCCTCGCGACCCTGCGCCAGCTGCACCAGGTCGTCGCGGACCTCAACACCGCGCGGAGCCTCTCCGACACCCTCCAGGCGGTCGCCGACGGGGTGGTGCGCGGCCTCGGCTACGAACTGGCCGCGGTGAACCTGGTGCGCCCGGACGGCGACCTCGTCGTGGCCGCGTTCGCCGGCAGCGCGGCCGGGGAGGCGCTGCTGGCCGGGCGGGTCGGCTCCCGCGCGTCCTGGGAGCGGCGGCTGACGATGGGGGAGCGGTGGGGCGCGCTGTGCTTCATCCCGCACACCGAGGGCTGGGTGCTCATCGACGACGACGTGCCGCAGTGGCACACCGAGGGCCCGCTGCCGCGGTTCGCGGACGAATGGCACCCCGGCGACCGGCTCTACGCCCCGATGTTCTCCTCGCAGACCGTCGGCAGCGAGCTGATCGGCGTGATCTCGGTGGACCAGCCCAGCAGCGGCCGGCACCCGGGCCCGTGGGGCTGCGAGGCGCTGCAGATGTACGCCTTCCAGGCCGGCATCGCGATCAGCAACGCCCGGCTGCGGGCCAACATGCAGCGCGCCCTGGTCCGGCTGGAACGCGACCAGCAGGCGCTGCGGGCCAGCGAGGAGAGCTTCCGGCAGGCCTTCGAGTACGCGCCGAGCGGCATGGCCATCGCCGAGATGGGCGGCGACCAGCACGGCAAGCTGCTGCGCGCCAACGACGCGCTGTGCCGGCTCCTCGGGCGCTCGGCGTCCACCATGCGCCGCTTCTCCTTCTCCGACCTGGTGCACCCCGAGGACGTCGGGCTGCTGCTGCGCACCTCGGCCGAGGGCGGCCGCGCCGAGCTGCGGCTGGCCCGCCGGGACGGCTCCTACGTCTGGGCCTCGCTGCGCAACTCCGTGGTCGCCGACACCGCCGACGGCCCGCGGTTCCTGCTCACCCACGTCGAGGACATCGAGGAGCGCAAGAGCCGCGAACTCCAGCTCGCCCACCGGGCCAGCCACGACTCGCTGACCGGGCTGCCCAACAGCGCGGAGCTGCGCGCCCGGCTGTCGGCCCGGCTGTGCTCGCGCCCGCAGGACCGCGACGTCCGGGAGGCGTCCGCGGTCGTGCTGGGCGAGGAGGTCGGCGGCCCCGACGACTTCGCCTTCTCCTACGGCTACGGGCCCGACGAACTGGCCGCGCCGCTGGGCGCGCTGGACTCCCACACCCACGCGGTGGCGCCCGACGAGAAGGACGAGGAGTCCACCCACAAGGGCCTCGCGGTGCTCTTCTGCGACCTGGACGGCTTCAAGTCGATCAACGACCGCTTCGGCCACCACACCGGGGACGCGGTCCTCATCGAGGTGGCCCGGCGGCTGACCGGCGCGGTGCGCGACGGCGACACCGTCGCGCGGCTGGGCGGCGACGAGTTCGTGGTCCTCGCAGCCGGCCTGGCCCCGGCGGACGCCGCCGACCTGTCGGTGCGGCTGCGGAACGCGATCATCCCGCCGATCCGGGTCGACGGCCGCGCGGTGCGGGTCGGCGCGAGCTTCGGCATCGGCTGGGCCGCGTGCGGGATGTCCACCGAGGAGGTGCTGCACTCGGCGGACCAGCGGATGTACGTCGAGAAGCGCAGCCGCTCCGCCAAGCCCAGCCACCGCCGGGCCGGCTGACCCCCGTACCAACGGGTACCGCCGGCCGGCGCCCCCACCTCGACGGCGCGCAGGCCCCCGGCGGGCCTGCCCGCCCGCGGCCGGCGCGCCCTGTGTGCGTCGCCGCGACGGGCATGGGGGAGGATCGGGGGATGGACAAGGCAGCGGACAGGGTGCGGCGCCGGGCGGCCGTCGAGGGAAGCGGGCGGGTGCTCAGCGGGGCGCTGCGGCCGGGGATGCGGCAGAAGCTGGAGCGGCTGGCGGCGGCCGCCGCCGAGGGCGAGGCCGACCACTACGGCGACGGCGTCGTGCGGGAGCTGGAGCTGCGGGTCGCGGAACTGCTCGGCATGCCCGACGCCGCGTTCTTCCCGACCGGCACGATGGCCCAGCAGGTGGCCCTGCGGTCCTGGGCGGGCCGCACCGGCAACCCGGTGGTCGCCCTGCACCCGCTGGCGCACCCCGAGGTCCACGAGCGCGGCGCCCTGCAGAGCGTGAGCGGCCTGCGGACCGTGCACCCCACCAGGAGCCCGCGCACGCCCACGGCGGAGGAAGTGCGGGACTTCGAGGAGCCGTTCGGCACCCTGATGCTGGAACTGCCGCTGCGGGACGCCGGGTTCGTGCTGCCGACCTGGGACGAGCTGACCGCGGTCGTGGAGGCGGCCCGGGAGCGCGACGCGGTCGTGCACCTTGACGGCGCGCGCCTGTGGGAGTGCACGCCGCACTTCGGCCGCTCCCTGCCGGAGATCGCGGGCCTGGCCGACAGCGTCTACGTCAGCTTCTACAAGTCGCTGGAGGGCCTGTCCGGCGCGGTGCTGGCCTCCTCCGCCGACCTGATCGGCGAGGCCAAGGCGTGGCGGCACCGCTACGGCGGCATGCTCTTCGAGCAGTTCCCCGCCGTGCTCGCCGCGCAGGCCGGGCTCGACACCGAACTGCCGCGGCTGCCCTCGTACGTGGCGCACGCGGGGCCGGTCGCGCGGGCGCTGCGCGAGGGGCTGGCCGCCGCCGGCCTGGCCGGCGTGCGGATCCACCCGGAACAGCCGCACACCCACCAGTTCCAGCTGTGGCTGCCCTACCCGGCGGAGGCGCTGGACGAGGCGTCGGTGCGGCAGGCCGAGCAGACCAAGGTGAGCCTGTTCGGCCGCGGCCGGTTCCAGGAGCCGGGGCTGCCGGGGCTGTCCATGACCGAGGTGACCGTCGGGGCGTCCGCCCTGGAGTGGACCGAGGACGACGTGCGGGCGGCCGCCGCCGACTTCGCGCGCTGCCTGACCGAGTGCACCGGGAGTACGGAAAGCGCCACCGGCTGACGGCTGTTGACGAGTGCGGACGGCTGTGGACGCCCGCGCGGATCCCGGGCGGTTCACCACCCCTGGCCGGGTGGGTCGGACGGGCGTCCGCCGCCCCGCGGGGACAGGGGCTGTCCGCTGGCCCGCCGCGGCCGCGGTAGGGCCCACGTCAGGTGGACGGTCGTGGCCCCGGGGCGGGCGTGCGGGGCGGCCGCGGCGGCGGGCGGTCAGATCCGCAGCAGCAGCTTGCCGGTGCTCGTCCGCGACTCGACCAGCCGGTGCGCCTCCGCCGCGTCCTCCAGCGCGAACTCCGCGCTCACCGGCAGCTCCACGCCGCCGTCGGTGACGGTGCGGAAGGCCGCGGCGGCCAGGGTGCGCAGCCGCTGCGGGTCGGCCGCGGCCATGGTCAGGATGGAGAAGCCGGCGACGGATATCGCCAGCGGGTACGTCTCGGCCGGGCCGATCGACCACGGCTCGTCCGAGCCGGCGTTGCCGAACGAGACCAGCCGTCCGAAGCGTCCGACGACCGACAGGGTGCGGTGGAAGGTCTCGCCGCCGACCGGGTCGAGGGCGATGTCCACGCCCCGGCCGCCGGTCGCCGCCCGCACGTCGTCGTCGAAGGTGGCGGCCGCGAACACCTGGTCGTAGCCGGACTTCAGGGCGTGCTCCGCCTTGTCGAGCGAGGACACCACGCCGTAGACCGCCGACGCACCGCCCATCCGGGCCAGTTGGCCCGCGACGGTGCCGACGCCGCCGGCCGCGCCCTGGATCAGCACGGTGTCGCCCTCGCGCAGCCGGCCCACCTCGTGCAGCAGGCCGTAGGCGGTGGGCAGCACGCTCGGCAGGGTGGCGCCGGTGCGCAGCGACAGGCCCTCGGGCACCGCGAAGACGGCCGCCGCCGGCGCGGCCACCACCTCGGCGTACCCGCCGCCGTTCAGGAACGCGGCGACCTCCTGGCCCGGCGCGAACCCCTCGACGCCCGATCCGACCGCGCGGACCGTGCCGGAGACCTCCAGGCCGGGGCGGAACGGCAGCGACTCCACCCGGTACCCCTGCGCACGGGCCTTGACGTCGGCGAAGTTGACGCCCGCGTACGCCACGTCGATGGTGACCTCGCCCGGTGCCGGCTCCGGCGCGGGTATGTCGGCGATCCCGAGGACCTCGGGACCGCCGAACTCCTCGATGACGATGGCGCGCATGCCGTTCTCCCCGTCGTGGTTCCGTTTGCTGCCCGAGGCTGCCCCTTCCCGCCGCCCGGTGCAACATGCGATCTGTCGAAGCGTCAAGACGCCCGGGGAGGGCTAGAAATTCCCGCCGCCCGCCCGCACCAGGCCGGATTCGTACGCCAGGACGACGGCCTGCACGCGGTCGCGCAGGTTCAGCTTGGTGAGGATGCGGCCGACATGGGTCTTCACGGTGGCCTCCGACAGCACCAGCTTCCGCGCGATCTCCCCGTTCGACAGGCCCTGGGCGACCAGCATCAGCACCTCGCGTTCGCGCTCGGTGAGCTTGTCGATCTCCTTGTCCTGCCGTTCGGTGCCGGAGCTGGGCAGCATCGGCGTGAACCGGTCGAGCAGCCGGCGGGTGGTGCTCGGGGCGACCACCGCGTCCCCGCTGTGCACCGCCCGGATCGCGGTCAGCAGCTCGTCCGGCGGCACGTCCTTGAGCATGAAGCCGCTCGCCCCGGCCTTGAGCGCGGTGAACGCGTACTCGTCGAGGTCGAAGGTGGTCAGGATGAGCACCCGCGGGGCGCCGTCGCCGGGCGGCCGGTCGCCGCCGCAGATCCTGCGGGTCGCCTCCACGCCGTCCAGCCGCGGCATGCGCACGTCCATCAGCACCACGTCGACCTTGGTGTGCCGCAGCACTTCCAGGGCCTCCGCGCCGTCGCCCGCCTCGGCGACCACCTCCATGTCCGGCTGGGCGGCGAGCACCATCCGGAAGCCGGTGCGCAGCAGCACCTGGTCGTCGACGAGCATGACCCGGATGGCCATGAGGGGTCCTTTCTCTGGTCGTGGGTCCGGCTGCCGGTCCTCGGCGGCCGGGTCTCGTCGGCCGGTGCTATCGGCCGGTCTTCAGCGGCAGCACGGCGCTGATCCGGAAGCCGCCGCCGGGGCGGGGTCCGGCGTCCAGGGTGCCGCCGATCATGCCGATGCGCTCGCGCATGCCGATCAGGCCCTGCCCGAGGCCGTCCCGGCCGCCCTGGGTGAGCAGCTCCTGGCCGGCGCCCCGGCCGTCGTCCTCGATCAGCAGGTCCAGCGCGGAGTCCCCGAAGTCCAGCAGGACCTTGGCGCTCGCGCCGTCGCCGCCGTGCTTGCGGACGTTGGTCAGCGCCTCCTGCACGATGCGGTACGCGGTGAGCTCGACGCCGCTGGACAGCGGCCTGGCCTGGCCGGCCACCTCGAACCGGACGGGCAGCCCGGCGCCGCGGACCTGGTCGATGAGGTCGGCGAGCTGGTCGACGCCCGGCTGCGGCACGTACTCGCCGCCCGCGTCGTCCCCGGCCCGCAGCAGGCCCAGCAGCCGGCGCATCTCGGCCAGCGCCTGGCGGCCGGTGCTGGAGATGGTCTCCAGCGCCTGCTTGGCCTGGTCCGGAGCGGCGTCCAGCACATAGGCGGCGCCGTCCGCCTGCACCACCATCACCGAGACGTTGTGCGCCACCACGTCGTGCAGCTCGCGGGCGATCCGGGCGCGTTCCGCGGCGACCGCGGCCTTCGACTGGGCCTCGCGCTCCCGGTGCTGGCGCGCCGCCCGCTCCTCCAGTTGCGCGTAGTAGGCCCGGCGGGTGCGCAGCCGGTCGCCGACCACCCAGGAGCACGCGAAGATCACGGTGAGCAGGATGGTCTGGAACAGCGTGGTCCAGATCGTCGTGCCCTTTTCGTGCGGCGGCCAGCGCAGCGTCGACAGGGGCGTGGCGGCCAGCCCGGCGATCAGGGCGAGCCGGGACGCCCAGCGCTCGGCGGTCGCCGCACAGGTGTAGATGATCACCAGGAAGGCGGCGTCGCCCGGGTTCGTCTCGACGTTGAGGGCGAGCTGCGCCAGACCGGTGGCGATGGCCAGCAGCAGCATGCGCTCGGGCCAGCGGCGGCGCATCGCGACGACCGTCGCCAGGGCGAGCGAGAGCGGGACCGCGGCGACCTTCGCCGCCGCGGACGGTCGGGGGTCGCCCACGATCCAGGCGGCACAGGCCGCCAGCAGGACGACGGCCCAGAAGGAGTCGACCCCTGTCGGGTGCCGTCGGAAGAAGTCGTAGACGCGCTGCACATAACCCAGCGTAGGGAGGGGAACCCGTGACGGGGTCACCCCGCAGAGCGATCTCCTCTACGCCCCAAGGTGGATCCCCTTCCCCAGGGCTCACCCGGGTCGCATCGGCTCGGCTCCGCCCTCTGAGGTGGTCCGGCTCCACCTCCCCTACTCCCTGCCTCCGGCGGCCCGGAAAACGTGGCGCCGCGCGCCCCCGCCCTTCCGTCCTCCGGCCGCGCAGTTTCCCATGTCCCTGGCGGGGTCCGGGGTGCCCCCGGGCGCGCTTTGCCGCCTGCCGGTCTCGTCGTGGCTTGTCGCGCAGTTCCCCGCGCCCCTGCGGGGTTCGGGGTGCCCCCGGGGCACCATCGCCGTGTGCCGCGCCGTCGTGGCTTGTCGCGCAGTTCCTCGCGCCCCTGGCGGTGCACGTTCGGTGGGTGGGGGCGGGGCCGCCACGGGAGTATCTCCTCGGAACTGTGCGTGCGGCCTTGTCC
>WRCZ01000107.1 GCA_009783685.1 Actinomycetes bacterium | reverse complement strand
GACGGGAACGCCCGCGACCTGCCGTGGCGCCGCCCCGACGCGGGCGCCTGGTCGGTCATGGTCAGCGAGTTCATGCTCCAGCAGACCCCGGTCAGCCGGGTCCTGCCGGTGCACCAGGAGTGGCTGGCCCGCTGGCCGCGGCCGGCCGACCTGGCCGCCGAGCCGCCGGGCGAGGCGGTCCGCGCCTGGGGCCGGCTCGGCTACCCGCGCCGGGCCCTGCGGCTGCACGCCGCGGCGACCGCCATAGCGCACCAGCACGACGGCGAAGTCCCGCACGCGCACGACGAGTTGCTGGCGCTTCCGGGCGTCGGCGAGTACACCGCGGCCGCGGTGGCGTCGTTCGCCTACGGGCGGCGGCACGTCGTCCTGGACACCAACGTGCGGCGGGTGTTCGCCCGGCTGGTGTCGGGCACCGCCTACCCGCCCAACGCGACGACCGCGGCCGAGCGCCGCACGGCCGGCGCCCTGCTGCCCGCCGACGAGGCGACCGCGGCCCGCTGGGCGGCGGCCACCATGGAGCTGGGCGCGCTGGTGTGCGCGGCCCGCTCCCCCGAGTGCGGCCGCTGCCCGGTCGCGGCCCGCTGCGCATGGCGGCTCGCGGGCTCGCCGGCGCACGACGGCCCGCCGCGCCGCGGCCAGACGTACGCCGGCACCGACCGCCAGGTCCGCGGCCGGCTGCTGGCCGTGCTCCGCGCCTCACGGGAGCCGGTGCCGCAGGCGGCCCTGGACGCGGTGTGGCACGAGCCCGTCCAGCGGGCCCGGGCCCTGGACGGCCTCGTCGAGGACGGCCTCGTCGAGCCCCTCCCCGACGCCCGCTACCGGCTCCCCCAAGCCTGAGGACCGGCCACCAACCCGGCGCGCTGACGCCGGCCGGCGTCGTCACCGAGGGCCACTCGCCCTTCCCCTCACCTGCCCTTATGTCCCCTTTACGGGCCGGAGGGCGACCCGCAATACGGCGCTTGTCCTGATTCGCTCCCGGGCGTTACACAACCGATGGGTTGCTGTGCGTTCGCTGTGCGCTCGCGGTGGCGAAAGCCCAACATCCGCTTCGTAACTTCAATTGCGGCCGGTTGGGAGTCCTTCCCCCGGCCCGGCGAATGGGCACATGGGGCGGAGGCACCGATGACGGCGAACGGCGCGGTACTGGAGTTCGAGGAGTACGTCCGGACCCGGCAGGATGCCCTGCTGCGCAGTGCCCGACGGCTGGTGCCCGACCCGATCGACGCCCAGGACCTCGTCCAGACGGCACTGGTCCGCACCTACCCCCGCTGGGACGGCATCGCCGACAAGGCGCTGGCCGACGCCTACATGCGCCGCGTGATGATCAACACGCGCACCGAGTGGTGGCGCAACCGCAAACTGGAGGAGGTGCCGTCCGCCGAACTGCCGGAGGCCAGCATCGACGACGGCGCGGAGCAGCGGGCCGACCGCGAGATGCTGCGCGACGCCATGCGGGTGCTCGCCCCCAAGCAGCGGCAGGTCGTGCTGCTGCGCCACTACGGCCAGCTCACGACCGAGGAGACGGCCCGCGCCCTGGGCATGTCCACGGGTACGGTGAAGAGCACCCTGCACCGGGCACTGGCCCGGCTGCGCTACGAGCTGGAGCACGGCACCTACGGCTATTCACGGAGGGAGAGCGTGTGCGCCGCATAGCCTCCCTGACCACGGCGGTCGCGCTGATCTGCGTGTGCGCCGTGGTGGCCGGCTGCGGCACGTCGGTGACCGGAGCCCGCAGGGAGGGGCCGGCGCCGACCGAGACCGTCAAGCCGCGTTCCACCACCGCGCCCGCCATCGCCGCCGATCCGGCGGCCCTGGCGACCATGATCCGCAGGGACACCGCCGTCAGTCCCGACGTCCGCGAGGACCTGACTCCGTGCAACGACGACGACTACCCGATGGACACCGACTCCGGCTATCTCACGTCCGGTGACGGCCCCGACCTGGTGGTCAACATCATGACCTGCGGTGACGGCCTGGGCGTGGCCTCGTACGTGTACCGGAAGGTCGGCGGGAAGTACCAGAACGTCTTCGCGGACGAGCACACGGGCGTCTACGGCACGGTCGACAGCGGCCGGCTGCAGGTGATCCACGAGGTCTACCGTTCCGACGACCCTGTGGCGTACCCCACAGGCGAGGAGTCGACCACGTACGTCTGGCGCGGCACCCAGTTCGTCCAGATCGCCCGCACCTACCAGGACTACGGGGCGAAGACGCCGACGGCCTCCCCCGAGCCGCTGGCCACCGACCCCCTGCCGGTGCCCGACTCCGACCCCCTGGATCCGGACCTGCCGTCGCAGTCCCCCACGGACGGCGCGAGCAGTGCGCCGGCTGGGGGACGATAGGGACATGGCGGCCACCCATGTCCTCTTCGTCGAGGACGACGATGTCATCCGCGAGGCGACCACCCTCGCCCTGGAGCGTGACGGCTTCCAGGTCACCGCGGCCCCCGACGGGCTGACCGGCCTGGAGGCCTTCCGCACCAAGCAGCCCGACCTGGCGCTGCTCGACGTGATGGTCCCGGGCCTGGACGGGGTCAGCCTGTGCCGCAGGATCCGGGACGAGTCCACGGTCCCGGTGATCATGGTGTCGGCGCGCGCCGACGCCATCGACGTCGTGCTCGGCCTGGAGGCCGGCGCCGACGACTACGTCACCAAGCCGTTCGACGGCGCGGTCCTGGTCGCCCGGATCCGCGCGGTGCTGCGCCGGTTCCGCGCGGCGGCCGCCGGCGACCCGGCCGACGAGGCCGCGCTGCTGGCGTTCGGCGACATCGCGATCGACCCCGAGGGCATGGAGGTCACCCGGGACGGGGCGCGCCTGGCACTCACCCCGACCGAGATGCGGCTGCTCCTGGAGTTCGCCGGGGCGCCGGGCACCGTGCTGTCCCGGGACCGCCTGCTGGAGCGGGTGTGGGACTACGAGTGGGGCGGTGACACCCGCGTGGTGGACGTCCATGTGCAGCGGCTGCGCACCAAGATCGGCCAGGACCGGATCGAGACGGTGCGCGGCTTCGGCTACAAGCTGCGGGCATGAGCATGCGCGCGTTCTTCCGCAGTGGCCTGCAGTGGAAGCTGAGTGCGGCGATCGCCGTGGTCTCGGCGCTGGTGGCCGTCGCGCTGAGCCTGGTCGTGCACAACGCCGCCCGCGTCAGCATGATCAACAGCACCCGTGACGTGCAGGACGAGAAGGTCCAGTCGGCGCTGCGGATCTACGAGCTGACCAACCGCCCGGCGTTCTTCGCCAAGATCGACGATCCGGCGCTGCCGAAGCCGCTGAAGGAGTACGCGGCCAAGGGGCAGCGGGCCACGTTCGTGCAGGAGAACAAGCACGGCGCCCCGACGGTGTGGGCGGAGACGCCGCTGAACGACGGCCACGTGCTGTCGTTGAAGGGCGCGTTCACCGACCGCTACTCGGTGCTCGTCGACCTGGACCAGGCGCTGGTGGTCGGCTCGATCGCGGTGGTCGGCGTCGGCACGGCGCTCGGCGTGCTGATCGGCGGCCGGATGTCGCGGCGGCTGCGCAAGGCCGCGTCGGCCGCCCGCCGGGTGGCCGACGGCGACAACAACGTGCGGGTCCGCGAGGAGATCGGCGGCCGCCGGGTGCGGGACGAGACCGACGAGCTGGCACGGGCCGTGGACGCCATGGCCGACGCGCTGCAACTGCGGCTGGAGGCCGAGCGGCGGGTGACCGCCGACATCGCCCACGAGCTGCGCACCCCGGTCACGGGCCTGGTCACCGCCGCCGAGCTGCTGCCGCCCGGCCGCCCGTCCGAACTGGTCAGGGACCGGGTGCACGCGCTGCGCACCCTGGTCGAGGACGTCCTGGAGGTGGCCCGGCTGGACGGCGCCGCCGAGCAGGCGGACCTGGCGGACGTGGCGCTCGGCGAGTTCGTGCGGCGCCGGGTGCCGGCGCTCGCGCCGGAGGCCAAGGTCACGATCGAGGAGGAGGCGGTCGTGCAGACCGACCCGCGCCGCCTGGAGCGGATCCTCGGCAACCTGCTGGCGAACGCGGGCCGCCACGGCCGGCCGCCGGTCGAGGTGGTGGTCGACGGACCGTTCCTGCGGGTCCGCGACCACGGTCCCGGCTTCCCCGAGGACCTGCTGCGCGAGGGGCCGAGCCGGTTCCGCACCGGCAGCAGCGACCGCTCCGGCAGCGGCCACGGCCTCGGCCTGACCATCGCCACCGGCCAGGCCCGCGTCCTCGGCGCCCGCCTCACCTTCCGCAACGCCCCGCCCGAGGACGGCGGCGGCGCGGTCTCCCAGCTCCTCCTCCCCCGGTAGACCTCGCGCCGCCGCGCGGGCGGGTCCCGTCGGCCGGCGACGCGGCGCGGCTTCGCCCGGGTCAGACCCAGCTGGGGAGCTGCCCTTCGGCGTAGCGGGCACCGAAGCCGCCGGCCGGGAGGATCTCGCGGATCGCGGCCAGATCGGCGGGGGTGAGGGCGACGCCGGCGGCGAGGGCGTTCTCCTGCATGCGGGCGGCGCTGCGGGTACCCGGGATCGGAACGACGTGCTCGCCCTGGGCGAGCAGCCAGGCCAGGGCGAGCTGCGCGACGGTGATGCCCTTCCCGGCGGCCAGCCGGCCGAGCCGTTCCACGGCTTCGACGTTCTTCTCGAAGTTGCCGGGCTGCCAGCGCGGGTCGGTGTTGCGCATGTCGGTGGCGTCGTACCGGCCGGCCGGCTTGGCGGTGCCGGTGATGAAGCCGCGGCCCAGCGGCGAGTAGGCGACGAGGCCGATGCCCAGCTCCTGGAGGGTCGGGAAGAGCTGCTCGACGTCGCGCTCGAAGAGCGAGTACTCGGTCTGCAGGACCGAGACCGGCTGGACGGCGTGCGCCCGGCGGATGGTCTGCGGGCCCGCTTCGCTGAGGCCGAAGTACGCCACCTTGCCGGCGTCGATGAGCTCCTTGACGGTTCCGGCGACGTCCTCGATCGGCACGGCGGGGTCGACGCGGTGCTGGTAGAGGACGTCGATCCGGTCGACGCCCAGGTAGCGCAGGCTGTTGTCGGTGACCTTGCGGATGTTCTCCGGGCGGCTGTCCAGCCCGAAGCCGCGCTCCTCGAAGGTGAAGCCGAACTTGGTGGCCAGGACCACCTCGTCGCGGAAGTCCTTGACCGCCTTGCCGACCAGGGTCTCGTTGGAGCCGGTGCCCCACCCGTAGAGCTCGGCGGTGTCGAAGAAGGTGACGCCCAGCTCGTGTGCCCGGCGGACGGCCGCGACGCCCGCCTCCTCGTCGCCGGGTCCGTAGGCCATGGTCAGGCCCATCGCGCCGTAGCCGAGTGCCGAGACGGTCAGGCCCTGGGTGCCGAGTGTCCGCTGCTGCATGGAGCCTCCCGAAGTCGAACCAAACTGTTCGGTTTGAACCCTACGCCCTGCCCCGGCCACGGCCAAACCGAACGGTTCGGTCGGGTAGCGTGGACGCATGACGCCTCCGCCCCGCGCAGACTCGACCCGCGACCGCATCGTCGGCGCCGCCAAGGACGAGTTCTCCCGGTACGGGATCGCCGGGGCCCGGGTCGACCGCATCGCCAAGGGCGCCCGGACCAGCAAGGAGCGCTTCTACGCCTACTTCCAGGGCAAGGAGGACCTCTACCGCTTCGTCTCCGCGCAGGAGCTCACGGTGATCGCCGAGGCGACCCGCCTGGACCCCGCCGACCTGCCCGGCTACGCGGGGCGCATCCACGACTACTTCACCGACCACCCCGAGCACTTCCGGCTCATGCGGTGGGGGCAGCTCGAACTGGGAACGGACGGCTCCGCGCCCGACGACGCCATCCGCCGGTCGGTGGCGCACAAGATCGGGCAACTGCGCCAGGCCCAGCAGGCCGGCCGCCTGGACTCCGCCTTCGAGCCGATCGACATCCTGGTCCTCGTCAACCAGATCGCCATGGCCTGGGCCGGGCAGGGCGACCTGCTGCCCCCGGGCGACGAGGCACGCGCAGCGTTCCTCGCGGACCGCCGGGCGGCCGTCGTCGCAGCCGTGGAACGCCTGTTCCCCGCGACCACCGAGGACTGACCTCCCCCGAGCGCACGCCTCCTGCACCGAGGGGGGCTCGGGCGAGCGGCCGGACGGACCGCGCACCGCTGACCCGCGTGGCGGCCGAGCGCCGCGACGGGAACGCGGACGGCCGGACCCCTGGTGGGGTCCGGCCGTCGGGTCGGGGGGCGGTGGCCCGGAGGATCAGTGGGCGTCGGCCAGGATCGGGGCGTCCTCGGCGGCCGGGGCGGACTTGGCCGTGGCGCCGCGCAGCGGGGTCTCGACCAGGAACCAGGCGGCGATGAAGCCGACGATGCTGACGATGGCGCCCCACAGGAAGACCACGTGGGTGCCGGAGGCCACCGCGTGGAAGTAGGCGTCCTTGATGTCCGGCGGGAACTTGGCGATCGTCGCCGGGTCAAGCTGAGCCCCGCCCTGGGTGGCCGCGGCGCCCTTGCCGCCGGCGCCGCTCTGCATGCCGTGCTGCACCTTGTGGGTGAACAGCGCGCCGAACAGCGAGACGCCGAACGAGCCGCCGATCGTCCGGAACAGCGTCGCCGACGAGGAGCCGACGCCGATGTCCTTCATCTCCACGCTGTTCTGGGCGATCAGCATGGTGATCTGCATGATGAAGCCCATGCCGGCGCCGAGCACGGCCATGAACACGCCGGAGGTCAGCCGCGAAGTGTGCACGCCCATGGTGGACAGCAGGTAGAGGCCGACGATGATCAGCGCGCCGCCGATGATCGGGAAGATCTTGTACTTGCCGGTGCTGGTGGTGACCCGGCCGGCGACCATCGACACCGCCATCATGGCCAGCAGCATCGGCAGCAGGAGCAGCCCGGAGTTGGTCGCCGAGGCGCCCTGCACGGTCTGCTGGAACAGCGGCAGGAAGGTCATCGAGCCGAACATGGTGAAGCCGACCAGGAAGCCGATCAGCGAGATCAGCGTGAAGTTGCCGTTGCGGAAGATGCGGAGCGGCAGGATCGGCTCGGCGGCGCGGGTCTCGGCGTACAGGAAGCCGGCGAGCGACGCCAGGCCCAGCACCAGCAGGCCGATGATCATGCCGGAGCCCCACGCGTACTGCGTGCCGCCCCAGGTGGTGAGCAGCACCAGCGAGGTGATGGCCACGGTCAGCAGGACGGCGCCGAGGTAGTCGATCCGGCTCTCGGTGCGCTTCTTCGGCAGGTGCAGCACGATGGTGATCATCGCGAGCGCGATCACGCCGATCGGCAGGTTGATGTAGAAGCTCCAGCGCCAGCCCCAGTTGTCGGTGATGGAGCCGCCGACCAGCGGGCCGCCGATCATGGCGATCGCCATGACACCGGCAGTCAGGCCCTGGTACTTGCCGCGCTCGCGCGGCGGGATCAGCTCGCCGATGATCGCCATCACGCCGACGATCAGGCCGCCGGCGCCCAGGCCCTGCACGGCACGGAAGGTGATCAGCTGGTCCATCGACTGGGAGGCGCCGGACAGCGCGGAGCCGGCCAGGAACATCACGATCGACGTCATGAAGATGTTCTTGCGGCCGTACATGTCGCCGAGCTTGCCCCAGATCGGGGTCGAGGTGGCGGTGGCCAGCGTGTAGGCGGTGACGACCCACGACAGGTGGTTCAGGCCGCCGAGCTCGCCGACGATCGTCGGCATCGCGGTGCCGATGATCATGTTGTCGAGCATCGCGAGCAGCATCGCGATCATCAGGCCGACCATGACCACGCGGACGCTGCGCTGGCGTGGTTCGTCGATGGCGGCCGGCTTGTCGGTCCGGGACATGACCGTTCTTCCTCCCCCGTGCGAGGGCGGTGGTTCAGGGGTACTTACTTGCCGCCCGGCTAGTTCTGTACGGTGAGCAAGTTACGGTGTTTACTAGCCGGGCGTCAAGTAAGTGCGTAGCCTCACAGTAAGGCCCTACCGTGGGGGTGCAACCGGGCCCGTCACGCTCGACCGTCGCGAGGTGACGCGTAGTGCAGCAGGAGAGCGACAAGTCAATGGCCACACCGCACCACACCCGCCGGGGCGACACGCGCCGCCGGATCCAGGAGGTCGCGCTGACCCTGTTCGCCGAACAGGGTTACGAGAAGACCTCGTTGCGGGAGATCGCCGAGCGGCTGGAGGTCACCAAAGCCGCGCTGTACTACCACTTCAAGACCAAGGAGGACATCCTCAGCAGCATCGCCGAGGACCTCGCCCGGCCCATCCGGGACCTCATCGCCTGGGGCGAGGCGCAGCCGCGCTCGCTGGAGACCAAGCAGGAGCTGCTGCGCCGTTACAGCGAGATCCTGTGGCAGTCCACCGACCTGTTCCGGTTCATCCAGGAGAACCAGGCCACCGTCCGCGAGCTGACCATCGGCGAGACCTTCCGCTGCGCCACGGCCGCGCTCGGCGACCTCCTCAAGGACCCCGACGCCCCGATCGCCGCGCAGGTGCGCAGCGTCACCGCGCTGTTCTCGATGCACGCCGGCATGTTCGTGACGCGCAACGTCGAGGGCGACCCGGAGGAGAAGCGCGCGGCCATCCTCGAGGTCGCCCTCGATCTCGTCGCTCAGGCGGAGACGAACGTCGCGGTGGACTGAACGTTCCGCCATTCCGAGCGTGTGCTGATCACTCGCAGGAGTCGATCATGCTGCTCACGGGTTGACGCCGTGGGCACGCAGGAAGTGCAGCGGCTCGACGGAGGAGCCGTAGTACGGGGTGGTCCGGACCTCGAAGTGCAGGTGCGGGCCGGTCGAGTTGCCGGTGGAGCCGGACTTGCCGATCTCCTCGCCGGTGGTGACCTTCTCGCCCACGTGCACCTCGATCTTCGACAGGTGGCCGTACTGCGTGTACAGCTGCGAGCCGTGCTTGATCACGATGTTGTTGCCGTAGGCGCCGCCCCAGCCGGCGGTGACGACGGTGCCGGTGTGCGCGGCGCGCACGGTGGTGCCGCTCGGCACGACGAAGTCCTGGCCGGAGTGCTTGTGGGCCCAGTGCGGGCCGGCCTGGTTGTAGCCGGCGCCGAGCACGTAACCGGTGGTCGGGGTGACCCAGCCGTTGGCGCGCGCCTTGGCGTCGGCGGCCTTCTTCGCCTCCGCGGCCTTGGCGTCGGCGGCCTGCTTGGCGGCGGCCGCCTTCTGGTCCGCGGCCTGCTTCTGCACGGCCGTCGCCGAGGCGGGGGCGGAGTCCGAGGGAGCGGCGGCTATCGCAGCGGTCGAACCCAGCGCGATCGCCGCGACCAGACCTCCGGTCACCACGGCGACCCTGCCGCGGGTAACGGACTTCGGGGTGCGGTTCTTCATCGTCGAGATCTTGCGCATGGAGAAATAACCTCACTGAATCGGGGGGTGCAGCAGATTCCGTAGAGCAGCAGATTCCGTTCTGCGGCCCGCTGCTCATCCTTGGTAACGCGGCATTCAGCGAGGCGGCAAGGACCCCTCTTACTAGCCGGACTCGTAGCGCGGTCCCCTCGCGGACCTCTCCCTCACCGCGCGGATAACTCCCGTTACGCCCGAATTGCCCGGGCGAGCGCCAGGGCAGGCCCCGGCTTCCCCCGTCCCCACCCTGTGGACAGCCCCGCGCACCGCGACGTCCGACTATTTCCGTTAGTAAGTGGCGTGGCTCACGTGCGGCACGTCACTCGGGCACGCCATTTCCGGTGGATTCACCGGGAAAGGGAATGTGGCCCGGGCCACATGAGCCACCCTGAATTCGCCGGAATTCGTGGCCGCGGTCACATCTGCTCCACTACCGTGGTGCCCCTGTCCGCGCAGGAGGGGGCGCTGCCGCATGACCACACAGGACGACGAGCACGGCGAGCCGGCGGCGGTGAGCGGCATGGACCTGGCCGACGCCGTGGAGGCGGTGCGCCAGGGGCTGATGGCCGGCGCGGCCCGCGGCGCGGGACAGGGCCTGCGGTTCGAGGTCGGCGAGATCAGGATGGACTTCACGGTCCAGCTGCAGCGCGGCCGCACGGGCCGCGGCGGGGTGCGGGCCTGGGTCGTGGACGCCGGCGCCGACCTGTCCCGGACGGACGGCCGCACCCACACCGTCTCCTTCACCCTGCGCCCCGTGGACGCGGCCACCGGGCGCCCCCCGCTGATCGCGGCACCGGACGAGGGCGACATCTCCGGCCTGGCCCAGCGTGGCTGAGCCGGCCGCCGGGACCGGGCCGCTCCTGGAGCGCCTTGCCGTGGTCCGCTGCGGCGGACGGCAGGGCAGCGGCTACCTCCTCGGCCCCCGGCTGGTGCTCACCGCCGCCCACCTGGTCGAGGACGCCGAGGGCACGGCGCACGCCCGGGTCACCGTGCCCGGCGGGCCGGGCGAGACGGTCTGCGCCCGCGCCTGGTCCCGGCGGCACGACCCGTCCGGGGTCGACGCGGCGCTGCTCGCCGCACCCGTCGACCTGGCGCCGCCCGACCTGTTCCCGCAGGCCGGCGACCGCTGGGCGCAGATCGTCTCCCTCGGCACCGTCCCCGGCTGCGACGCGGTCGGCTTCCCCTATGTGCAGCGGGACGCGGCGGGACGGCTGGACAGCGAGCAGCTGACCGGCACCTACAAGCCCGGCTCCGGCCTGTTCACCGGCCGCGACGTGCTCGCCCTGGACGGGACCCCGCCCGCGCCGCGGCCCGACGGCCACTCGCCGCTCGCGGGCCTGTCCGGCACGGCCGTGTTCGCCCGCGGGGTGCTGCTGGGCGTGATCACCACCGACCCCGCCGGCTGGCAGCACGGCCGGGTCACCGTCACCCCCCTGTACCGGCTGCTCGAAGAGGACGACTTCCTCGCCGCGCTCACCGCCCACCGCGTCCGCGCCCCGCGGCTGGCGGCGCCCCCGGGGCAGCTCGTCGACGAGGCCGCCGAGTTCGAGCCGCGCTACGGCGCCTACGTCGCCAAACGCCACGGGACCCTGCGGATCTTCGGCATCGACGTCAGCGACCGCGGCCGGGCGACCTGGCCGCTGGACGCCGCCTACTACAGCCTGGAGGCCGCGCCGAGCGCCGCCCGCGGGAACGCCTGGCAGAGCGGCGGCGTCTTCGGCGGCGCCGCGCAGCCCGGCGGCCCGCTGCCCGCGGAGCAGGCGCTCGCCGGGCGCGACCGGGTGCTGCTGCGCGGGGTCGCCGGGTCCGGCAAGAGCACCCTCGTGCAGTGGCTGGCGGTCGCCGCCGCCCGGCAGGACCTCGGCGAGCATCTGGGCCACCTGCGGGACACCGTCCCGTACGTGCTCCCGCTGCGCACCCTCGCCCGCCGCGACCGGCTGCCCGCCCCCGACGGCTTCCTCGGCGCGGTGGACGTCCCCATGACCGCGCCCGACGGGTGGGCCGAGCAGGTGCTGCGCGAGGGCCGGGGCCTGGTGCTGGTCGACGGCCTGGACGAGATCGACGAGCGGGCCCGCGAGCGCGTGGGCGACTGGCTGCGCGGCCTGCTCGCCGCCTACCCCGGCAACCGCTGGCTGGTGACCTCCCGCCCCTCGGCGGTGGCGGACGCCTGGCTCGCCGACGAGGGTTTCACCGAGCTGACCCTGTCCCCCATGAACCGCGCCGACGTCCAGGCCTTCACCGCCCGCTGGCACGACGCGGTCCGCACGACCGTCCCCGGCGACGCGGCCGAGCTGGCCCGCCTCGACGGCTACGAGCGCTCCCTGCTGCAGGCCCTGCACGCCAAGCAGGACCTGGCCAGGCTGGCCACGAACCCGCTGATGTGCGGGCTGATCTGCGCCCTGCACCGCGACCGCGGCGGCTACCTGCCCACCGGCCGCAAGGAGCTGTACGACGCGGCGCTGTCGATGCTGCTGGTCCGCCGCGACCAGGAACGCGACCTGGCACCGCTGCTCACCGAGGCGCCGCAGGTCCAGCTGCTCCAGAAACTGGCGTACTGGCTGGTCAGGAACCGGCAGGCGGAGATGGACACGGCCGACGCGGTCGCGCTGATCGGCGCCGCGCTGCCGGCCATGCCCGCGGTCGCCGCCCTCGGCGACGCCGACGCCGCCTACCGCTACCTGCTGGGCCGCAGCGGGCTGATCCGCGAGCCCGCGTCCGGCAGCGTCGACTTCGTCCACCGCACCTTCCAGGACTACCTGGCGGCGAAGGCCGCGGTGGAGGAGCGCGACTTCGACCTGATGACCCGCAACGCCCACCACGACCAGTGGGCCGACGTGATCCGCATGGCCGTCGCCCACGCCCGCCCCGACGAGCGGGCCCGCCTGCTGCGCAAGATCGTCACCCGCGGCGACCGCACCAAGTCCCACCGCGCCCGCCTGCACCTGCTGGCCCTGGCCTGCCTGGAACACGCCACCGAGCTGGACCCCGAGGCGCGCCGCCTGGTCGAGGACCGCGGCGCGGCCCTGATCCCGCCGCGGACCCACCCGGAGGCCGAGGAGCTGGCGGCCGTCGGCCCGATGGTCCTGGAGCTGCTGCCCGGGCCCGACGGGCTGGAGGTCGACGAGGCGCGGGCGGTGGTGCAGACGGCGGTCACGGTGGGCGGCGATGCGGCCGTGCCGCTGCTGGCACGTTTCGCCGGCCACGCCGACCCCGGGGTCCGCAGCACTCTCGCCCGGTTCCCCACCGGTGCGGACTGCCGGCGGTACGCGGCCGAGGTCCTCGACCGGCTCCCGAGGGCGGAGACCGTCTACGTGGCCGACTCGGCGGACGAGGTGCGGACGCTCGCGGAGCTCGGCGGCGTGACGCAGGTGAGCGCGACGGGAAAGACGTCGACCACCACGCTGCTGTCCGCCATCGGCGATCCGCGCGCTCTCACCAGGATCCACCTGTCCCAGACCCTGACCGACGCCGAGCTGGCGGCCCTGTGCGAGCTGCCGCAGCTGGCCGAGCTGATGCTCATGGACGCCTCGGGACTCACCGGTCTCGCGCCGCTCCGGCGGCGGGCGCTGCGCAGGCTGT